>NZ_JBFUHV010000075.1:0-39907 GCF_056402215.1 Rhodococcus sp. P4_B6
CTACACCGAACCGATCCTGCACCGCCGCCGCCGCGAATACAAAGCCGCCAACGCCTGACCCCCACGTGAGCGGCAAAGCGTCCCCCCACACACTTCGCCGCTCACGTATCGGGGGTTGACACCGCGCATCACTACACTGCGAGGGTCAACGTCGAACTCGTCGAACAGGGGCTGGAAAGCACGTGGGGCAGCATCGCGGCGAATCGCGCGCCAGGGGTATCAGCAAGGGGCCTTTGATCGTGCTCGGTCTCGTCGTCGTGCTCGTGCTCGGCGTGCTGGGCTGGTTCCAACTGCGTGACCGGATCAACGATCAGGGAGTGGCGGCCGCCGGCGCCTGCGTCGAAGGCGAATCGGTGCTCGCGGTCGCGGCGGATCCCGACATCGCACCCCAGCTGCAGACTCTCGCCGAGCGCTACACCGAGACGGCCCCGGTGATACGCGACCAGTGCGTGTCGGTGACGGTCACTGCCGTCGCGTCCGACACCGTGCGCGACGCCCTGTCCGCGGGCCCCGACGGCCCGTGGGACGCAGCGACATTCGGCCCCCGCCCCGCGCTGTGGATTCCGTCCAGCTCGCATTCCGTCAAGCAGGTGTCGGCGACCGGGGTCATCAGCGGTGAGGCACGTCCGCTGGCGACCAGCCCGATGGTCCTCGCCGTCCGGACCGCGTTCGCGAACGCGCCGGGCACGGCGGCGCTCGACTGGAAGGAGTTGCCGTCCCTGCAGACGGGCCGCGATTCCCTCGCGACTCTCGGTCTGCCGGGCTGGGGCAGCCTGGGCTTGGCGCTTCCCGTCGGTCCGGGCGCCGAGAGTACAGAGATGGCCGTCGAAGCGGTCGCTGCCGCCGTCACCGGAAGCAGCACCGGCCCGGTGACGGAAGAGCAGGCGCGTTCCGTTCCCGTCACGTCGGCACTCACCGATCTGGCGCTCGGCTACGAGGCGTCGACGGGGACGAAACCCGCGACGACGCGGGAGGCGCTCACCGCGCTGGCTGCGCAGGGAGACCCCGCTTCCTCCGCCATCCATGCGGTCGCGACCACCGAACAGCAGGTCTATCAGGCCCTGCGCGACGCACCCGGAGCAGACATCACCGCGACGATGCCGAAAGGCCCGACACCCGTGGCAGATCACCCGGCGGCCGTCCTCGCGGGCCCGTCCGTCGACGAGACGCAGAGCCGCGCCGCCGCGCAGTTCGCGGAATTCGTCCGTCGACCCGAACAGGCGCAGGTCCTGGCCGACGCGGGTTTCCGGGTCGAGGGGCTCGCCCGCCCCGACGACACCACGCTGGCCTTCCCCGGTTTCGAATCCACCCTGGTTCCTGCGGACGCCGCCGCTGCGGCCGAGTTGATGCAGGTGATCCGGAATCCGATCTCGCCGCGCACGTCCACCATCCTGCTCGACGTCTCCAGTTCGATGGGCGAACGCGAGGGGACGGCGACGCGACTGGCGAACACGACGACGGCGCTGGCCGGCCAGGTGGATCGTTCTCCGGACTCGTCGAGCCTCGGGTTGTGGGAGTACAGCACCACCCTCGACGGGTCCCGGCCGTACACGACCGTGGTCGCCACCGGTCCGCTGTCTGCGGGCGGATTCACCGAGGGCACCCGCAGGCAGGCCCTCGACGCCCGGCTCGCCAAGGCGATACCCGCCACCGGATCCTCGACCTACACGTCGCTCGAGGCCGCGTACAAGAGTGCGGTCGACGGATACACGCCGGGCCGCACCAATTCGGTGCTGCTCGTCACCGACGGTGCCAACGACGACTCCGTCGCGCGCGCGGATCTGTTGTCCGCCATCGCCGCAGCCTCGAGCACGTCGAAGCCGGTCCGCATCGACGTGGTGACGATCGGCGAGAATCCGGACCTCAACACGTTGCAGGCACTCGCCGATCGCACCGGCGGGTCCCTGGAGAAGGTCACGTCTTCGGACGGAGCGGCGTTGCCGACCGCGATCAGCAAGCTGCTGTCGTGACGAGACTCCTGGTCTTCGCGGTCTTCCTCGCGCTCGTCACCTGGTGGCTTCATCGGCGGCTGGTCCGGGCCACCGGTGTGGGGCGCCCCTGGTCGGTGGTCGTCGACGTGACCCTCGTCGCCTTGTGGGTTCTCGCCGTGATCGGCGTGGGCAGCGGCGAAGCCTTCGACCCGGGGTGGGCGCGTCCACCGGGCTGGGTGGGCTGGGTGTGGCTCGGTGCGATGTTCTATCTGGTGCTCGGACTTCTCCTGGTCGCCCTGGTGTCGCTGCTCACGCGGCTGTTCGCTCGCCTGCGCGGCAGCGGGCGCGACGAACAGGTCGATCTGTCGCGTCGACGTGGTCTGCGCATCGCCACCGCGGTCGTGGTGGTGGGTGCCGTCGGCGCTGCCGGCTACGGGGTGCGGGAGGCCGCTCGTCCACGGATCGTGCGGGTCCGGGTTCCGCTGCAGCGCCTCCCCGCCGAGTTCGAGGGTGTGCGCGTGGCGCTCGTCTCCGACCTGCACGTCGGCCCGGCGCGAGGGGTCGATTTCACGCGCCGTGTGGTCGATCTGGTGAACGCGGAGCGGCCGGATCTCGTCGCGATCGCGGGCGACCTGGTCGACGGGACCGTCGCGAAGGTTGCGCCCGACCTACAGCCGCTCGGCGACCTCGACGCCCCGCTCGGGGTGTTCGGAGTCAGCGGCAACCACGAGTTCTACGCCGACGACGGTGGCCGGTGGCTCGATGTGTGGGACCGACTGGGCATCCGGACGCTGCGCAACGAGCACGCGACCATCACGCGGGGCGGCGCCGCCATCGACATCGCGGGCATCCACGACTATTCGTCGCCGGCGCCGTACGAACCGGACCTTCCCGCCGCGCTCGCGGGACGCGATCCGTCGACGTTCGTCGTGCTCCTCGCGCACGAACCGCGGCAGGCCCTGGAAGCGTCGGATCTCGGTGTGGACCTGCAACTGTCGGGGCACACGCACGGCGGCCAGATGTGGCCGCTGAATTATCTGGTGCCGTTGCAGCAGCCGTCGGTGGCGGGACTCGACCGCATCGGGAACACCGTCCTGTACACGACCCGCGGCGTCGGCGCGTGGGGCCCGCCCGTGCGGGTGGGCGCCCCACCGGAGATCACGATCCTCGAACTGGTGCGCGCGGACTGACTGCGGAGGGCCCGCCCCGTCGAAGCGGGACGGGCCGCCCGTGTCAGTCGCCTTCGAACGCGGAGATCGGCGGGCAGGAGCACACGAGGTTGCGGTCGCCGTGCGCGCCGTCGATGCGCCGCACCGCAGGCCACACCTTCGGCCGGGCCTTGCCGCGGGGGAACACCGCCGTCTCACGGGTGTAGGGGTGGTTCCACTCCGCCGCCAGGCAGCCTGCCGTGTGCGGGGCACCGCGCAGCGGGTTGTCGTCCACCGTCCACTCCCCCGAGCCCACGCGGTCGATCTCGGCGCGGATCGCGATCATCGCCTCGCAGAAGGCGTCGATCTCTTCGAGGTTCTCGCTCTCGGTGGGCTCCACCATCAGCGTGCCCGCCACCGGGAAGCTCATCGTCGGGGCGTGGAAACCGTAGTCGGCGAGGCGCTTTGCGACGTCGTCCACGGTCACACCGGTGTCCTTGGTGATCGGCCGGAGGTCGAGGATGCACTCGTGGGCCACCATTCCGCCCTCGCCGGTGTAGAGGACGGGGAAGTACTCGTCCAGGCGGCGCGCGATGTAGTTGGCCGACGCGATGGCGGTCAGGCTGGCGCGGCGCAGTCCGACGGCGCCCATCATCCGGATGTACGCCCACGTGATGGGCAGGATCGACGCGCTGCCGTAGGGGGCCGCGGAGATCGGGCCCGCGGTGCCGAGTTCCGGCGCGAGCGGATGTCCGGGCAGGAACGGTGTGAGGTGCGACCGCACACCGATCGGACCGACACCGGGGCCGCCGCCGCCGTGCGGGATGCAGAACGTCTTGTGCAGGTTGAGGTGGCTGACGTCGCCGCCGAACCGGCCGGGCCGGGCCAGACCGACCAGGGCGTTGAGGTTGGCGCCGTCGACGTACACCTGGCCGCCTGCGTCGTGGACGGCGGCGCAGATGTCGGCGATCTCGTGCTCGTACACCCCGTGGGTGGACGGGTAGGTGATCATGATCGCCGCGAGGCGCTCGGCGTGGTCGGCGATCTTCGCCCGCAGGTCGTCGAGGTCTACGTCACCGTTCGGGCGGCACGCGACGACCTCGACGCGCATCCCGGCCATGACCGCCGATGCGGCGTTGGTGCCGTGGGCACTCGACGGGATGAGGCAGGTGTCACGGTGATCGTCGCCGCGGCCGAGGTGGTAGTTGCGGATCGCGAGCAGCCCGGCGTACTCGCCCTGGCTGCCGGCATTCGGCTGCAGGCTGACGGCGTCGTAGCCGGTGACGGCGACGAGCCAGTTCTCGAGGTCCTTGATGATGCGGAGAATGCCCGGGGTGTCTCCGGTGGGCGCGAACGGGTGCAGTCCGGCGAACGCGGGCCAGGTGATCGCTTCCATCTCGGCGGTGGCATTGAGCTTCATCGTGCAGGAGCCGAGCGGGATCATGCTGCGGTCGAGTGCGATGTCCTTGTCGGACAACGCACGCAGGTAGCGCAGCATCGCGGTCTCGGTGCGGTATCGGGTGAACGCCTCGTGCTGCAGGTAGTCGGATCCGCGGAGCTGCGCGTCCGGGACGGACGTGCCCGCCTCGGGGGCCACGGCGCCGTCGCCGCCGAACGCCGCCAGCACGTGGGCGATGTCGTCGTCTGTGGTGGCCTCGTCGCAGGCGACGGCGACATGATCGGCGCCGACGAGCCGCAGGTTGATGCCGGCGTCCTTCGCCTTCGCCACCACGTCCGCCGCCCGGCCGTCGACGCGCACGAGGATCGTGTCGAAGAAGTGCTCGTGCACGACGACGGCCCCGGTCCTGCGGAGTGCGGCGGCCAGGGAGTGTGCCGTGTTCGCCACGCGCAGGGCGATCGCCTTCAGGCCCTCGGCGCCGTGGTAGCTGGCATACATGGCCGCGAGAATCGCGAGGAGCACCTGCGCGGTGCAGATGTTCGAGGTCGCCTTCTCACGGCGAATGTGCTGCTCGCGGGTCTGCAGCGCCAGCCGGTACGCCTTGTCGCCGTCGGCGTCGACGGACACGCCCACCAGGCGGCCGGGAAGCTGGCGTGCGTGCTTGGTGTGCACGGCCAGGTAGCCGGCGTGCGGGCCACCGAAGCCCATGGGGACACCGAACCGCTGGGTGGTGCCGAAGCAGGCGTCGGCCCCGATCTCGCCGGGCGGGGTGAGGAGAGTCAGCGCCAGCAGATCCGCCCCGACCGCGACCAGTGCGCCGCGCTCGTGGGCCGCGGCGATCACGTCGGTGTAGTCGGCGATGCGACCGGTCGCGCCGGGCATCTGCCCGAGGACGCCGAAGAAGTCGCCGTCCGGCAGGCCGGCGGACAGGTCGGCCACCACGATTTCGATGCCGAGCGGCTCGGCCCGGGTCTCGACGACGGCCAGCGTCTGCGGGAACAGGTCGGCGTCGACGACGAACCGCGGAGACTTGCTCTTGCTCGCCCGGCGCAGCAGGGTCATCGCCTCGGCGGCGGCGGTGGCCTCGTCGAGCATCGACGAGTTGGCGACCTCCATGCCGGTCAGGTCGGCGACCATCGTCTGGAAGTTGAGGAGGGCCTCGAGGCGGCCCTGGCTGATTTCGGGCTGGTACGGCGTGTAGGCCGTGTACCAGGCCGGGTTCTCGATGATGTTTCGAATCAGAACCGGCGGGGTGAGGGTGTCGTAGTAGCCGAGCCCGATCATCGACGTCGCCACGGTGTTCTGCGCGGCGAGTGCGGACAGTTCGGCGAGCGCCTCGTGCTCGGAGACCGGTGCGGGCAGGGCGTCGAGGCCGTCGGCGATGCCGCCCGTGACCCCGTCCAGGATGACGGCGGGAACGGCCTTCGACGCGAGATCGTCGAGCGAATCGGCTCCGACCAGTTCGAGAATGTGCGCGAGTTCCGCAGCGTTCGGGCCGACATGACGATCGGCGAATGTACGGCTTCCAGCGTCGATCACGACAACTCCCAAGCAGTTCGGAGGATCAGGACACGCCCCGCTCTGCGGAACGCCCCTCCCCCTCTGTCGCCTGCTCGGGTCGAGCGCCTGAGAGATTCGGTACCGTCGTTCGCGTGCGAACACGGCCCTTTCCCCGTGGGCGGGTGGGTGCTCCCACCGCTTTCCAGAGGCGTCGGAGCCCGCACGGTCCTGTTTGCCTGAGAGATTGACGGGGAGGTGTTGCTCCTTCGGCGCCCGAACTCCCGCACGCACGATGCTGCTGTGCATGCAGTGCCCGGAACTCTCCCGCACGGCGTCGACGCACCGCCAGTCTATGCCACGAGCACAGGCAGCGGCGCCACCAGCGCCGTGCTCTGGGGTTGCGGTCTAGCCGGTCTTGCGGTTCGCGCGGTTCTTGCGCCGCGACGCCAGCTCGTCCTCGGGGCTCTGCTCGCTCTCGCCGCCGTCGGCGCGCTCCGCCGGGAAATCGGCGATGGTGCCGGTCAGTTCGCGCATTGCACCACTGACCGCGATACCGAACACACCCTGCCCGCCCTGAAGCAGATCGACGACTTCCTCGGCCGACGTGCACTCGTAGACCGTGGTCCCGTCCGAGAAAAGTGTGATTTTGGCCAAGTCTCGCACCCCGCGCTTACGGAGGTGGTCGACGGCCACGCGAATGTTCTGCAAGGATATTCCGGTGTCGAGCAGGCGCTTGACGATCTTGAGGACGAGGATGTCTTTGAACGAGTACAGCCGTTGGCTGCCCGACCCGGCCGCGCCACGGATGGACGGCACCACGAGAGATGTGCGAGCCCAGTAATCGAGCTGACGGTAGGTGATTCCCGCGATCTGGCAGGCGATGGGGACGCGGTATCCGACGAGGTCGTCGGGCACGGAATCGTCCGGGAAGAGGCCCGGCTGGATCTCCTCGGAGCTGAACTCGGGCTCGGCAACGTTGTCGCCGGGCGCAAGATTCAGCGCATTCTCCTGCGGCCGATCTCCCACTGACTACTCCCTCTCGCATGTTGCACTGAACCCGACGATCAGTGCGCCTGTGACGCTCGTCGCCAGTGTCCACGGCAATCCGCAGCACATCGACCGGCGCAAGCGCCACCAGTGACATCGAGCTAGTCCGTACCCTGAACCTACTCAGCGTACGCCCGATACAATCTGCAGGGCAGAAAATCACTGCACCGAACGCTATGACTCCGAGGAGACCGGGTCAACGCAACGCGCCGGAAGAACCTCAACCATTACTGCGCCGGCGGCTATTCCGCTGGGGAAACCTAGCCGTCGGTGGCCTTGAAATCGTCCGGCGACACGGACTCGAGGAATTCCTTGAACTTCTCGACCTCGTCCTCACGCTCGTCGGGCATGACCAGACCGGCCTCCGTGAGAACCGATTCCTCGGCGAAGATCGGGACCCCGATGCGCAGTGCGATCGCGATGGAGTCGGACGGGCGGGCCGACACCCGGGTGTTCTGGTCGAACACCAGGTCGGCGTAGAACGTGCCCTCGCGGAGGTCGACGATGCGAACTTCCTTCAGGGTGCGACCGAACGCTTCGATMAGGTTCTTGATCAGGTCGTGGGTCAGCGGACGCGCCGGCTCGACACCCTGCTGCTCGAGTGCGATGGCCGTGGCCTCGGTCTGTCCGATCCAGATGGGCAGGTACCGTTCGCCGTCGGTTTCCCGCAGCAGCAGGACAGGTTGATTCTGGGGCTGCTCGACACGAACTCCGATCACGTGCATTTCGCTCATCGCGTCTGCCTCCACCCTGCAATGGTCCGTCCGCGGCACACAATGCCGTACCAGGATTCTATTCGATTCGTGTCTGCTCTTCGACCGTACAGCCGTTCGAGCGCAGCGTCGTTGGGAAGTTCCCGAGGTGGGACCGCCGGCGAACTCACCTCACCGATCGAGCGCACCTCGGACTGCCGACTTCACCAGGCAGGTGTGCAACGTCAGAGACAACGCGGCCAGTTCGCGCACCATCTCCTCGGCGCGATCACGCGCGCCCGCGTCGCGGCCCTTGGCCACGGGCCCGGCGATCTGCGCGACCAACCCGGCCTCGCGGTCGGCGGCCAGCTTGAACGCCCTCAGGTGCCGCACCTCGAGTCCGAACTCGGACATCGCTCTCGCGGTGCGCGCCAGCGTCACCGCGTCCTCGTCGAAGAACCCCGCAGGCCCGGGAACGACCAGGCCGCCTCGCGTCAGCTCGACGAGGAACTTCTCGTCGATCCCTGCCCGGGAGATCAGATCGTCGCGGCTGATCCGCACCTCGCGGTCGGTGCGGAATTCCTCCGGGGACACCTCGCCCGGGGCCACCGTGAGCGCGCGCGGCCGGCGCGGCGAAGAATCGCCTGCGCCGACCGTGGCCACACCTCTGTCGATGGCCTCGAGCTGCTCCTTGATGACCTTCAGCGGCAGATACTGATCGCGCTGCGCAGTCAGGACGTAGCGCAGTCGTTCAGTGTCGGCGATCGAGAATCGCCGATACCCCGAGGGAGTGCGCTGCGGGCTGATGAGACCCTCTGCTTCGAGGAATCGGATCTTCGAGATCGTCACATCAGGAAAATCGGGGCGCAGTCGATCCAGCACGGAGCCGATCGACATCCCCGAGTGCGCCTGCTGCTGCCGCACCGCGGTCATTGGCTACCCGCACCAGCTGACGTCTCACCGATCTGCGAGCCACCGGCCGTGGTCCGGGGTCCGGTCAGGAAGACCAGCCGGAACTTGCCGATCTGCACCTCGTCGCCGTTCGCGAGGACTGCCGAGTCGACCGGCTCGCGGTTGACGTAGGTGCCGTTGAGGCTGCCGACGTCGACCACCTGGAACTCGTCGTCCTCCTGACGGAACTCCGCATGACGACGGCTGACCGTCACGTCGTCGAGGAAGATGTCGCTGTCGGGATGCCGTCCCGCGGACGTCGTCGGCTGGTCGAGCAGGAAGCGCGACCCTGCGTTCGGTCCACGCTTGACGACGAGCAGAGCAGAGCCCGCGGGCAGTCCCTCCACACCCGACACCGGAGCTTCCGGAGCCTGGGTTGCCGAGGAGTTGTCGAGCTCATTGAGAAAGTCCGCGCGGAAGACCGACGTGGTTTCCGCCGGCGTCTCCCCATAGACCGCGTCGTTGCCGTTCTCGCTCACCGTTTCTCCTCCTAGTTCGATCATCCAGCAAGATTCGCTGGACTACGCAATGCCACTCGGTACTACATAATTCGGTTCCCGTGCACATTAACTTCTGTGCAAACTCCCACGATCACATTCAAACTACGGACCTGCGCCCCGACACGGCACATGCGTTCAACATTGACCGTACCCTGCGCACGCCGGTGCGTGTAGTGAGACAGGCCGCCAGTACATTACGAACCGGTATTCCGACAGCGGATTTCCCCGGCAACCCCGTTTTCCGGGCTGTCGGCACCTTCCAAAACTATCCGATTTCCGCTTCGCGTGTTCGGCGGGAAATTATCCTGCCGTGATGTCTGCATACCCGGCGGCGTCCAGCATTTCGGCCAGTGCGGCGTCGAGGGCCGCCTCGTCGTCGACGCCGAGTTCCACCAGCCACCCCTGCCCGTAGGGCGCGGAGTTCACGAGTTCCGGGTTGCCGTCCAGATCAGCGTTGGCGGCAACGACTTTCGCCGTCAGCGGGGCGAAGATGTCGGAGACGCTCTTGGTGGATTCCACCTCGCCGAACGACTCTCCCGCCGCCACGTCCTCGTCGACCGCCGGAAGCTGGACGAACACGACGTCGCCGAGCTGGGACTGCGCGAAATCGGTGATGCCGACGCGTACCGTCGTGGGCCCCGTCCGCTCGACCCACTCGTGTTCGGCGGTGTACCGACGATCGGCGGGGATTTCGAGCTCACTCACAGTGGCGTCCTTTCGATGGCAATCCGCGGGCGGATGCGAAGATCAATTTCCGGGCTGAGCGTATTGGCGAGGTTTCGCCTCCCGCAAGGCGGAGATCGTGACCTGCTGCGATTGTTCGATCGTCAACTGCCCACCGCTGCGCGCGACCGTGTCGACCACCCCGCCGGGAATGTTCAGGGCCGCCGCCAGAGTCGGCGGATCACCGATGGCGACAACTCCGTAGGGGGCGTTCACCTTGCGGCCGTCCACCGACACGCCGCCTGCCGAACCGGACACCCAGGAGTCGACGCCGATCCGGATGGGCGGGCCGTCGGCCCCCTGGATCTGCACGGCCTCGGCGCCCGCGGCGCGCAGTTCCTGGACGAGGTCGAGCAGGACCTCGGATCCGACGCCCTTGTTGGGGTCGGTGATGCGCATCGTCACGCCGGGGCCGGTGGCCGGTGCGCTCCCGACCTGGATCGACAGGGCCGTCAACCGGGCCTGCGCCTCGTCGAGTGCCGCCCCGGAACTGCCACTCTGTTGCAAGGTTGCCAAGGTCTGTTCCAGCGATGCGATCTCCTGCCGCAGGGCCGCCTCCCGCTGATTCAGCGTGTCCAGGACGACCAGCAGATCCGCGGGGCTCGCCGAGTCGAGCGTGTCACCGGACCCGGTGTTCTTCACCTGCGTCACGATCGCGATTCCCAGCCCGCCGAGCAGGAGCGCGGCCAGCAGCGCGAAGACGACGTGTGAGCGCCGCGACGTCGTGGGTTCGTTGCCGTGCAGTTCGTGTCTGCCCTCGTGCCCGCTCACGTCGCGATCACGCCCCGAACAGACGACGCCGCAGTGCGGCCGCGTTGCCGAAGATGCGGATGCCGAGGACGACGACGATCGCGGTGGACAGCTGGGTTCCGACACCGAGTTGGTCGCCGAGCCACACGATCAGCGCCGCCACGAGGACGTTGAAGACGAACGAGACGACGAACACCTTCGAGTCGAAGATCTCGTCGAGGTATGCGCGCAATCCGCCGAACACCGCGTCGAGCGCGGCGACGACGGCGATGGGCAGGTAGGGCTGCACTGCGTCGGGCACTTGCGGGCTGAACACCACCCCCAGCACGATTCCCACGACCAGGGCGAGCACCCCGTAGATCGCGGATCCGCCCTTCAGTGCTGCCTTCATTCGTGTGACGCCTCCATCCGACTCCGCCGTTGTCATCGTGTTCCTGCTTCCCGGGCTGCCCGCACTTCCCGCGCCGGGGCGGCGGGCAAGTGGAGATCGTCGGCCTCCGCGACCGCGAATCCGATGCCGTACAACTGCGCCACGCTCGACATCCGCAGGTAGGCGTCGCTCACCACGAATCCGGTCTGCATCGGCCCTTGCGGGCCGATGGCGGAGACCACGTACGGCGAGAACACCGGCTGATTGTCCACGAGCATCGCGCCACCCGCCTGCCGGATCGTCACCGACGGGCCGATCCGCACGTCGCCGACCGCAATGGCCTCGGCGCCGCCCGCCCACAGCGAGTTGACCACCGACTGCAGGTCGCGATCGAGCACCACCGCCTTCCCCCCGACACTGCGCTGGGACGAGTCGGACAGGTTGGGTTTGGCTGCGGGGTCGGTGAGCGTCACGGTCAGTCCGGGACCGTGCACGGCCTCGACCCCGGCGTCCCCCTCGAGCCCGTGTAGCTCGTCGAGCAGTGCGTCACCGCGGGCGTCGCCGGCCAGCGCGGCGGCGCGGGCGTCGTCGGCCTGTGCCGACAACGTGTCCCGGGTTGCCGCGAGGGCGCCCGCCCGGTCCTCCGCGTCCTGCACCTTGCTCAGGAGTTCGGTCCGCACCTGCTCGGTGCCCGGGATGCGTTCGGTGGCCTGGCGGTAGGCGACCGACAGCACCAGGCCCACGAGCAGTGCGCCGATCGCGATCCACACCTGCCGGCCGACCCGCGTCTGCCGCGAATGTCCGTGCTCGCGATCCTCGGCCGCGCCCTCGTAGCCGGGGTCCAGATGATCGTTCATCAGAGACTGCAGCAGGGACGGCACCGGATTCCTGCGGACGCCGGACTCGGTGCGTGTCATCAGCGGACCTCGCGTTCGTCGCCGCCCGATCCTCGCGCGGGAACGGTGCGCGCGACGGTCAGCGCGTTGACGGTGTAGAGCAGCCCGGTCCACACGTACAGCACCGTGCCCCAGATCAGCAGTGCAGCGCCGAGCGGCTCCGCCACGGCGGCGATGCTCCAGTCGCCCTGCGCCGCGAGGGTTATCGGCAGTGCGAACATGAGCAGGAACGTGGCCCCCTTGCCGAGGTACATCACGTCGGGGGGTGGCAGTCCGCGCCGCCGGTAGATCAGCAGTGTCAGCGCGAGAACGGCGTCGCGGCCGATCAGGATCGCCGCCACCCACCACGGGATGAATCCGCGCACGACGAACGTCACCAGCGTCGTGACGACGTAGAGGCGATCGACGAACGGGTCGAGCAGCGCACCCAGCTTCGACGACTGGTCGAGGATCCGGGCCAGCTTGCCGTCGAGCCAGTCGGTGAAGCCGCTGATCATGAGGATCGCGAGGGCCCACCCGTCGGAGTGCGTGACGAGAAGCAGGTACACGAACAGCGGCACTCCGAGCAGGCGCACCACGCTCAGGAGATTCGGGACGGTCACGATCCGGTCCGACCGCACAGTGTCTCGGTCCACCGAATTCACCAATATCTCCCCAGCGTCGAGTGCGGACCTGTTCTCGGGCGCTCGTCGCACCGCTCTCGCCACTCTTCCACAACCGCGGCGGTGGTCCGCCGATCGTCCCCCGGAGAATCCATCGGAGCAGGTCAGGCCCTTCTCACTCGCCCGCAGCGATGTCCGGTCGTGGCGGGAGCGGAACCCGCGCGACGGCGTCCGCGGTCAGACTTCCCAGGTACAGCCACCCGTCGTGCTCCCGCACACCGGTGACGGGTGCGTAACTGCCCTTGCCGCCGCGCAGGCTGTGCACGATCTCGCCACGCTGATCGAGGGCAACCACCCAGCCCGCGTGCACCGGGTTCGGCTGGACGGCTTCGGGCAGGTTCGCCGCGACGATGCGCAGCGCGGGGTACGGCGCGAGCAGATCCAGCAGCCGCATCCGCGGGCTGTAGAGCGCCACCCAGAACAGCCCGTCGTCGGTCTGCGACGTCATGTTGTCCGGGATGCCGGGCAGATTCTCGGCCCACACGGACGTCCGGCCCTGCGATGGTCCAGTCAGGTCGACGCGGGAGATCTGGTACGAGCCGGTCTCGGCGACGAGGACGAACGATTCGTCCGAGGCCAATCCCACGCCGTTGGCGAACTGCAGTCCCTCCGCGAGGAGGTCGGTCTCCCCGGTCCGCGGGTCGAGCCGCAGCAGGCGACCGGTCCCCCGGTGTTCGAGGAGGTCGTAGCGGTGGTCGGCGATCGTGAAGTGCGCGGAGGAGTCGGTGAAGTACACGACGCCGTCGCGGCCGACAGCGGAGTTGTTGCACGCCACGAGCGGGCGCCCGACCGCGGTGTCGGCGAGCACGTCGACGCGCCCCTTCTCGTCCACCCTCAGCACGCCGCGCTCGGCGTCGCAGATCAGGTACCGGCCGTCGTCGAGGACCTCGACCCCGAGGGGCCGCCCACCCGTGTTCGCGAGTTCGGTGGCGTCGCCGCGGCTGTCGAACCGCCAGATCCGGCCGTCGTTGCCTCCGGTGACCACCCGGCCGTCGTGATCGACGGCCACGTCCTCCGGTCCCTCTCCGGTGGGCAGGGCCCAGCGGTGYACGCCGTCGAGCACTCCGTTGGGAGCGAGCACTCCCGTGAGCGGAGGGGGCGGCGGGGCGTGCCAGACGACGGGGTCGACACCGGTGCGGTCGAGTTTGCGGGCGAGAGACTCGAAGAAGGTCACGGACTGTGAGATTAGTCGCGTATCCCGGTGAACGTGGCCGCCTACCGCCAGGCGAAGACGGGTTGGTCGAAACCGTCGATCCGGGTGTGCCGGTCGTGCAGTGCGACCTCCCGGAACTGGTACACGACCGCGCCCGTCGGGGCGTGCACGAGGTGACGCCGGAACGGCCACTGGATCACCGGTTTCGACGATTCGGGGATCTCCACGAATCGTGGCTCGGCGTCGATCTCGGCAACGCCCACCGCGAACACTTCCGCCACTTCCTCGTGATTGGGGACGAGCGAGGTGATCGACTGCTCCGACCACACGACGAAGGGCGTGATGACGTACCCGGAGCGGGTGACGTAGTCGTCGAGCCTGCCGAGCACCGCGGACGGCTCCACGTCGAGGCCGAGTTCCTCGTGCAGTTCGCGCCGGGCAGCGTCCTCGCCGGTCTCCCCCGGGTCCACCCCGCCACCGGGCAACGCGAACTGCCCGGGATGCGCGCGCATCTTGCTCGGGCGCCTGGTCAGCGGAACGGCCTGACCGTCCGCACCGTCGTTCATCACCGCGATCACGACCGCCGCGGACCGCCGGTTCGCCGGGTCCACGATCCGTGGTTCGAAGCGGGCCAGCGCGTCGGCGAGCCGTTCCCTGCTGAGTACGTGCCCATTCACCATCACCCGACAGTATCGCCACTCGCCGCGAAACCCACGTTCCGGTCCCCCGCGTTTCGAGGCTCGCGTGCCGGGCGTCCGCCGTCAGCCGAGCAACTGCTGTTTGATCTCGTTCTTCAGGACCTTCCCGAGTTTCGAACGAGGCAGATCGGGCCAGACCAGGATCTCCTTCGGCGTCTTCACGCTGCCGATGCGCGCCTTCACGAACGCCGTGAGCGCGTCGGCCTCAATAGGCTTTCCGGTTCGCGTCTGGACGACGGCGACGACGCGTTCGCCCCATTTCTCGTCGGGGAGCCCGATCACCCCGCAGTCCTGGATGCCCGGGTACGCCATGAGCGCCTGTTCCACTTCGACGGAATAGACGTTGAATCCGCCGGTGATGATCATGTCCTTGGCGCGGTCGACGATGTACAGGAAGTTGTCCTCGTCGAGGTACCCGATGTCGCCTGTGTGATGCCAGCCGTGTGCCGACGCCTCCTGCGTCGCAACGGGATTCTTGTAGTACCCCGTCATGACGAGTGAGCTGCGCACGACCACTTCGCCTCGTTCCCCGGCCGGCAGCAGGGTTCCCTGCCCGTCCATGATCGCGACCGTGACCAGCGGGGAGGGTCGGCCCGCGGAACTCAACCGGGCGGTGGCCACCGAGCCGTTCTCGTCGAAGTGGTCTTTCGGCGCCATCGTCGCGATCATCATCGGCGCCTCGCTCTGCCCGAACAGCTGGGCCATCACCGGCCCGATCCGGGTCAGCGCCTCGCTCAGCCGCGTCGGCGAGATCGGCGCCGCGCCGTACCAGAAGCATTGCAGCGAACCGAGGTCCGTCGTCTCCAGGTCGGCGTGGTCGAGCAGCATGTAGATCAGGGTCGGCGGGAGGAACGTGTGGGTGACGCGGTCCCGCTCGATGTGCGCGAGGAACTGCCCGAGGTCGGGCGCGGGCAGGATGACCACCTGCCCGCCGAGAGTGAGGATCGGAAAGCACAGGACACCCGCCGCGTGGGTCAGCGGCGCGAGGGCGAGGTACACCGGTCTGCCGTCGAACGGGTAACTCATCAGGGTCAGCGCCGACATCGTCTCGATGTTCCGGCCGGTGAGCATCACCCCCTTCGGACGTCCCGTCGTCCCGCCGGTACCGACGATCAGCGCGAGGTCGTCTACGGGCTCGGCGTCGAGGCGTTCGGCACCCAGCCAGGTGTCGAACGAGTCGGCGTACGCCTCGTCGCCGTCGAGACACACGAGCGTCGTGAGCAGCGGTAACTGCTGCCGGATCCGATCGACCAAGGGCGCGAACGCTTTCTGGAAGATCAGGCAGCGACAGTCGAAGAGGTCGAGCAGGTCCCTGTTTTCCGCGGCTTCGTTCCGCGGGTTGATCGGGCACCACACCGCCCCGGCCCGGCTGATCCCGAACACGCAGGAGAATGCGGTCGGGTCGTTGCCGGACAGGACGGCCACCTTGTCGCCCGCGGCGATCCCCGACCGTGCCAGCGCCGCGGCGACCCGCCGGCTGAGGTCCTGGACGTCCGCGTACGTCAGCGTCCGCTCGCCCATCGTCAGGCACGGCGACGACGGTCCGAGCGAGGCGCCCTTGTCGAGGTAGTCGGTCAATCGCATGGTGCTGTCCTCCTGACGGTCGCGGCCGGGACGATCAGCTCTGCACGGTGAGCACCGGCTCCATCACGAGGCCGAAACTGCGCAGGGCTCCGAGGAGTTCGCGATGCCCGAATGCCTGACACGCCGATGCGAGGCCGGTTCGCTTCGGGGACTGCTGCAACAGGGAGTGCGCGGCGTACGCCTGCAGGAGTCCCGTCTGCTTGTAGTTGCAGTTTCCGTGGATGACGCAGTGCGCCCGGCCGAGCGGACCCGACGCGTACACGGAGTCGAGCGACGTGTTGACGCGGGGGTTCTCCCTGGGCGGCATCCCTGCCTGCACGGAGCCGGCGATCTCCGCGAGCGCCGCGTCCTGCTCGTCCGCGGGGAGGGTCTTGATCTGCTCCTCGACCATCTTCTGGGTCGCGACGACGCCCTCCATCACGGAGCGGTCGAACACGCCGCCGGCCGCCTTCACGTTCGCCACCCGCGGATCGTCCTTGAACCACACGGGGTGGCAGGTGCCGCCCCACGGCAGCGCGAGGGCCATCTGGTGCTGTCCCGGCACCACGACGTCGAAAGTGGTACCTGGGTCCCACTTCACGTACCGGTTCTGCTCCAGGTAGTACCAGTCGGCCTTGAGGATCGTGAAGATCGTCTGCGTGGACGCGTAGGTGGGAAAACCCTTCCACAGCACCAGAATGTCGAGTGTGTCCAGCCCCGGCGTCTCGAGCGCGATGTTCGCCGCGATCTCGCCGGTGGTGTACATCTGGGCGACGCCGGGAGACAGCAGCAGCCCCTTCTCCGCGAACTGGTCGCCGAACTTCGCCTGCACGTCCAGAACCCAGTCCTGCTCCCCGGTCGTGTCGGTGTAGTGGCATCCCGCGGCGAGGGCCGCCTCGACGACGACGGCGCCGTGCTTGATGAACGGGCCGACCATGTTGCTGACCACCCGCGCGCCGCTGAACAGCTCCGTCAGCGCCGGAACGGTATGTTCCACCTCGACGACCTCGTGGTCGACGGTGTCCAGGCCGGGGATCCGGTCGACCACTTCCTGAATTCGCTTCTTGTCCCGGCCGGCGGCGATGAACGGAATGTTGAACTCGCGCAGGTATTCACACACGAGCCGTCCGGTGTAACCGGAGACTCCGTAGACGATGACGGGCTTCTTGTCGGTCATGACGTGCCTTTCGGTGAATGCGGGGAGAGCCGGAGCGGTCGAATTACATGCCCATGCCACCGTCGACCGGCAGGCCGATTCCGGTGACGAAGCGGGCGGCGTCGGAAGCCAGGAAGACGACGGTGTCGGCGATGTCCGCGACCTCACCGAGCCGCCCGAGCGGGGTCAGGCCGATCACGTCGGCGACCGCGGCGTCGGCGCTGGGCCACAATCCGAGCCGCTCCATGTCGGCGGCCAGCCCGAGTCCCATCTCCGTGGCGACCAGCCCGGGGTACACACAGTTCACGCGGACGCCGTACCCCAGTTTTCCCGCTTCCTGCGCCGCGACCCGGGTGAGCCGGTCGACGGCGGACTTGGTGGCGGAATAGCCGGCGATGCCGGGGAACGGGATGGTGGCGGCCACCGAGGAGACGTTGACGATCGACCCTCCCGCGCCCGCGGCACCGCCGGGACGCATCGCGCGCAGACCGTGCTTCAGGCCGAGCGCGACACCGAGGATGTTCACGTCGCACATCCGGCGGACGTCGGCGGGATCGATGTCGACCACGAGTGACGAGATCTCGATGCCGGCGTTGTTGACGAGGAGGTCGAGTCCGCCGAGTTGCTCCACGGTGGCAGCGACGGCGCGCTCCCAGTTGCCGTCGTCGGTGACGTCGAGGGTCACGAATCCGGTGTCGACACCGGACTTCCCGAGCGAGTCGGCGGTCGCGCGTCCCTCTTCCTCGAGGACGTCGCCGATCACGACCGCCGCACCGGCTTCGGCGAGAGCGGCGGCCATTCCGGCCCCCAGACCCTTCGCACCACCGGTGACCAGCGCTTTTCGTCCTGCAAGATCACGCACGCTCATTCCGACCTGCCTTCGCACCGAGACGATTCGCGGAAACCACGTCACGAGACACTGTTCGCATTGTGGTGTGGATCACAGCGTATTCGACTTTGGACGACTGTCAAGAATTCTCTTGACGATTGTCAAGCTTTTGTTACACAGTCGTCAAGGAACGCGGGCTAGACTGATGCTCACCGTGCTGGACTCCGCGAGCCGAACAGGAAGAATGCCGTGACACCCGTCGCCGAGAAGAACGCCGACCGGGTCTCGCGCCGCCAGGTCGACAAATTCGCCGAGCGCCGGGATCAACTCGCCGAAGCCGCGTTGCAGACCCTCTCGGAACTCGGCTACGCCCGCACCAGCCTTCGGGAGATCGCCCAGAACTCCGAGTTCTCGCACGGCGTTCTGCACTACTACTTCAGCGACAAGGTCGATCTGATCACGCACTGCGTCCGCCATTACAAGGCGCGCTGCGTCACGCGCTACGACGGCGTGGTCGCCACGGCGCAGACGCCCGAGGAGTTGAAGGCGGGATTCGGCCGGGTACTGGTGGATTCGCTCCGCGGCGAGGCCTCGATGCATCGCCTCTGGTACGACCTCCGCTCGCAGTCGCTGTTCGAGGAGTCGTTCCGCGCAGACGTCGCCGCGATCGACAAGAGTCTCGAAAACATGATCTGGCGCATCGTGTCCCGGTATGCGGAACTGGCGGGACGCACGATCACGATCGCCCCGCCCACCATGTACGCCGTGTTCGACGGGCTGTTCCAGCAGAGTCTCGCCCGGTATCTGTCCGGCGACGACTCGGCGGCGGACGCCCTCGCCGAGGGCGTCGATCAGATACTGGCGCTCGTCATTCCGGCACGGTAGATCCAGTCACTTCTCCGCGGCAGCCTTGATTCGCTGTGCGAATGCGGGCGCGTCCTTGCGGGCTGCTCGAAGCGCGAGGGGCGCGATCAGTTTCCCGATTCCGTGACCCTCCAGCACATTGAAGATCGTCACCTTGGTGCCCGCGCCCGACGGTTCGAGGTCGTAACCGCCCTCTTTCGCGATCACGGAATTCTTCGATCGCTCCGCCCAGCGAATCTTCCGCGGCGCCTCGAATTCGGTGAGTTCGAACTCACGCTTCGTGGTCATCCCCGCGTCCTTGACGGTGCTGACGAAGACGGTGCCGACTCCGGGAGGACCGTCCGTCTTCTTCACGATCTCCTGGACCCGCGGGCTGAACTCCCGGTCGTTGACCCCGGCGGCGAGGTACTCGAACACTTCCTCGATGGGGCGATCGATCACCACAGTGCCTTCGAACCGTCCAGCCATGCCAGCCTCCCGTTTCCGTGACCTGCCGGGTTCCGACAGTACTCGCGCCGCGGCCTGCGCGCGGTCACATCGCCGCCGGGCCGTCGGTCATAGAAGTGACGGCCGACGGCGCCGCACCGCCCGCACGAAACCCGAGAGCACAGGAAGGCTTCGACATGGACACCTCGATCACCGGCACGTCCGGATCGCGACAATCGACTGCGGCACCCCCGCTTCTCTCCACCGCCCGCGGCAGACTCACCCTGACGTTGTTGTGCGCCGTGGCCTTTCTCGACTTCGTCGACGCATCCATCGTCAACATCGCGCTGCCCGACATACGCGGCGACCTGGACTTCTCGGTGCAGCAACTGCAGTGGGTGCCCAGCGGCTATCTCGTCACCTACGGCGGGTTCATGCTGCTCGGCGGTCGCCTCGCCGACCTCCTCGGCCGCCGTCGCATACTCGTAACCGGCACCGTCGTCATCGGATTGTCCTCGCTGTCCGGTGGTTTCGCGGGCAACGCGGAGATCCTGATCGGCGCCCGGCTGGCACAGGGTGTGGGTGCGGCGCTGATGCTTCCGGCCGCGCTGTCGATCCTGACGACGACATTCGAGGAAGGGCCCGAACGCCATACCGCACTCGGTGTCTGGGCCGGCGTGGGCGGTCTCGCGTCCGCCGTCGGCGTGTTTCTCGGTGGTGTGCTCACCGAGGGCCCGGGCTGGCGATGGGTGCTGTTCGTCAACCCGGTGGCATGTGCTCTCGTACTTCCCGCGGTCTACGCGCTGATTCCCGACGACCGCCGCCGCGCCAGGCTCGCGGACTTCGACCTAGTGGGTGGCGTGCTCGGTACCGGCGGCATGCTGATGTTCGTCTACGCCCTGGTCGAGGCGCCCGACCAGGGGTGGGGATCGGYCCGCACGATCGGCGCGCTGGCCGGAGCGTTCGTCCTGATCGCCGCGTTCGTGGTGAACGAGCAGCGCAGCCCCGATCCACTGCTGCCGCTGTCGATCTTCCGCATCAAGGGCCTGGCGGCGGCAAATGTCACCGGGCTGATCGCGTTCGCCGGTCTGCTCGCGATGTTCTTCTTCCTCACCCTCTACATGCAGAATGTTCTGGGCTACTCCCCCATGCAGACCGGGGCGGCGTACCTTCCGCTCTGTCTGGGCGTCGGCGTCGCAGCCGGACTCTCCTCCCAGGTGCTCACGCGAATCGGAACCCGCCCGGTCACCGTCGTGGGCGCGCTGGTGGCGGCGGCGGGCCTGTTCTACCTGTCCCGGATCCCGGTCGACGGCTCCTATCTCGCCGATCTGTTCCCGGGGCTGATGATCGTGTCGCTGGGCCTCGGCGCCGTCTTCGTCGGCGTCACCACCGCAGCCAACGCGGGGGTGCCTGCCGACGAGGCCGGGCTCGCGGCGGCGTTGCTGAACGCTTCGCAGCAAGTCGGCAGCGCGCTCGGTCTGGCGATCTTCGCCGCGATCGCCACCTCGTATTCCCAGCGTCTGCTCGCGGCGAATTCGCCTGTGCCCGAGGCGCTCACCTTCGGGTTCCAGCGAGCGCTGCTGACCGGCAGCATCTTCCTTGCTGCCGCAGCCCTGATCGCCTTACGCACCGGCAACGCCCACGGAGACGGTGAGCGACGCACGGAGTGACCCCGACCGGGCTCGTCAGTCGAGATTCTCGACGACGAGCCCGGCGAGGCGCTCGCGGTCGGCGAGGATGTCGATCTCCACGATCACGCCCTGCCGGATCGTGACACCCAGGACCGACAGCAGCTGCCCCTCGGAGATCGCGACCACACCGGCGGCACCGTTGACGAGTGCCGGGTGCGCGAACCGGGCCAGCCGCGCGAACCCGAGCACCCGGCCCGCGACGGTCTCCGCGCCGCGCACCATCGTGGAGGCGCCCGCAGGCAACGCGCCCGTGTCGGCCCGCAGCACCACGTCCGGATCCAGTACCGCCACGAGGGCGTCGAAGTCGCCGCCCCGCGCTGCCGCCAGGAAGGCGTCGACCACTGCGCGCTGCCGGACGGGATCCGTGTCGGGAACGGGCGCGCCCTGCAGTCGGCGGCGTGCACGGCTGGCCAGCTGCCGGGCGGCCGCCGGGGATCGCTCGACGATCGGGGCGATGTCCTCGAACGGCACGGCGAACATGTCGTGCAGCACGAACGCCAGCCGCTCCGCAGGGGCGAGCGTGCCCAGGACCACGAGCAGAGCGAGACCCACCGAATCGGCGAGCACCGCCTCCTGCTCCGGGGAGCTTCCGTCCGTCAGCGTCACGATCGGGTCGGGCACCTGTCCATCCAGGGGCTCTTCCCGCCGCGACCTGCGTGACTGCAGCATGTTCAGGCACACGCGGGCCACCACCGTCGTCAGCCAGCCGCCCAGGTTCTCCACGGAATCGGTGTCCGTGCGGCTCAGCCGCAGCCAGGATTCCTGCACCGCGTCCTCGGCCTCGGTGAGCGAGCCGAGCATCCGGTAGGCCACCGCCCGCAGGTGCCGGCGATGCGTCTCGAACTGCTGCGCCAGCACGTCGTTCTCGTTCATCGGTCACATCCCTCCGTCGCCGTCTGTCACCTATGTGACCGGCGAAACGCGGCCGATGTGACGACGACGCGTCGCCCGTGGCCCTCTGATGCGCGTAATGCACCCAGTTTCCCCGGTTCCGCTGTCGGATATCGCCGTGGTTAACTGAAATGACGCTCACAGTCTCTGAAGGGCTGGACGGCATGTGGAAAGCTCAGCAGGTCGGACGTCTGTTCCTCGTCTCGGTACTCGCGGCACTCGCCGTGTGCGGAGTGAGCGCCGCCGCGGCGGCGGCGCCCCCGGCCGTCACCGGAAAGATCCTCGCGCCGGCACTCTCCCCCGCAAGCGGTCAGGTCGTCGGCATCGCACATCCCGTCGTCGTCCGGTTCACGTCTCCGGTAGCCGATCGCGCGCTCGCCGAGCGTGGTGTCCGGATCACTCCGTCGACACCGGTGCCCGGGCAGTTCTCCTGGATCGACGACCGCACCCTGCAATGGAGCCCGGACCACTTCTGGCCGGCGCACACCGGGGTGACCGTCGAAGCGGCGGGAGCAAAGTCGCAGTTCCAGGTCGGTGACGCACTCGTCGCCGTCGCGAACACGACGACGCACCAGTTCACGGTCAGCATCAACGACCAGATCGTGCAGACCATGCCTGCGTCGATGGGCAAACCCGGATACGAGACACCACTCGGGACGTYCCCCGTCATCGAGCAGTTCCGCGACATGATCATGGATTCGTCGACGTACGGTGTCCCGATCGACGACGAGGAGGGCTACCGCCTCTACGTCGAATACGCCACCCGCATCACGTGGGGCGGGATCTTCGTGCACGCCGCACCGTGGTCGGTGGGTTCGCAGGGCTTCGAGAACGTCAGCCACGGCTGCATCAATCTCAGCACCGAGAATGCGCGGTGGTTCTACGACAATGCCAAGATCGGCGACCCCGTCATCGTCACGGCGTGAGTCCCGCGCCCGAGACACAGAAAAGGCGGCTCCCCGTTTCCGGGAAACCGCCTTCGCCGATCATCTGGTCGGGCTGACAGGATTTGAACCTGCGACCACTTGACCCCCAGTCAAGTGCGCTACCAAGCTGCGCCACAGCCCGTCCACACCCTCGTTCAGGTGCTCGATGAGATTACATCAGTGGCAGTCCGTAACGCTAATCGCCTGGTCAGAGCACATTCTGTCGGATCAACGACTTCGCCGCTCACGCTTTTCCCGCACCCGCACCGAGATGCGGACGGGGCTGCCGTCGAAATTGAACTCCTCACGCAGGCGCCGCTCCAGGAACCGGCGGTAGCCAGCCTCGAGGAACCCGGTCGTGAACAGCACGAACGTCGGCGGACGCGTCCCGGCCTGCGTGGCGAACATCACGCGAGGCAGCCGGCCACCGCGCATCGGCGGCGGCGTCGCGGCGACGACTTCCTTGAGCCACGTGTTGAGCCGGCCCGTCGGAATGCGCTTGTCCCACGATTCCAGCGCCGTGTCGAGGGCGGGCACCAGCTTCTGTACCGCGCGTCCCGTCTGCGCCGAGATGTTGACGCGCTGCGCCCACGGCACCCGCACCAGGTCCCGATCGACTTCGCGGTCGAGCTGAAGTCGCCGGTCCTCGTCGACGAGATCCCACTTGTTGAACGCGATGACGAGAGCCCGGCCGGCGTCGGCCACCATGCTCAGCACGCGCAGGTCCTGCTCCGAGATCGGCTCGGATGCGTCGATCAGCAGAATCGCGACCTCGGCGGCCTCGATGGCGCTCTTCGTCCGCAGCGACGCGTAGAACTCGGCGCCGCTGGCGTGGCTGACCCGCTTGCGCAGACCGGCGGTGTCGACGAAACGCCACGGCCTGCCGCCGAGTTCCACGATCGAGTCGACCGGGTCGACGGTGGTGCCCGCGACGTTGTGGACCACCGAACGCTCGTCGCCCGACAGCTTGTTCAGCAGGCTCGACTTCCCGACGTTCGGCTTCCCGACCAGGGCCACACGACGCGGTCCGCCGCCGGGGATGCCCTCGCGCGGGGTCTCCGGGAGGGCGGCGAGCACCTCGTCGAGGAGATCGCCCGTACCGCGGCCGTGCGTCGCACTCACCGAGTGCGGCTGCCCGAGCCCCAGCGACCACAGTGCGGCCACCTCGGATTCGGTGCGGCCGTCGTCCACCTTGTTGGCGACCAGCAGAACCGGCGTCTTGGACCGGCGCAGCACCTTGGCCACGGCCTCGTCGGTCGCGGTGGCGCCGACGACGGCATCGACCACGAGCAGGATCGCGTCCGCGGTCTGCATCGCCAGCTCCGCCTGCCGGGCCACCGACTGCTGCAGGCCCTTGGCGTCGGGTTCCCAGCCGCCGGTGTCCTGCACCATGAACCGGCGTCCGCTCCAGTTCGCCTCGTACGAGACACGGTCCCGGGTCACACCGGGAATGTCCTCGACGACGGCCTCGCGGCGGCCGATGATCCGGTTGACGAGCGTCGACTTACCGACGTTCGGGCGTCCGACCACGGCGAGGGTGGGAACCGGGACGTGGGCCTCCCCGTCGCCGCCGTCTTCGAGGTCGAGGACCTCCCAGTCGGATTCCTCACTCCAGGTTCCGTCGCCTGCGAACTCGGTGGTGAATTGTTCGGTCACTGCCCTGCTCCACTTCTTTCGCTTACCACCAGCAGCAACCTGCCGATCACGTCGTCGATTCCGAGTTCGCTGGTGTCGACCAGCACGGAATCGTCGGCCGGCCGCAGCGGCGACACGGCGCGCGTGGAGTCGAGGTGGTCACGGCGCTGCACATCGGCCAGCACGGCCGCGTAGTCGTCGCCTCGTCCTTCCGCGAGATTCTGCGCATTCCTGCGCTGGGCCCGGGCTTCCGCCGAGGCGGTCAGGTAGATCTTCACGTCGGCATCGGGAAGCACGACGGTGCCGATGTCCCGGCCCTCGACGACGATCCGTTCGGTCTCGCCCGTGAGACGACGCTGCGCCGCGACGAGCAGTTCGCGCACCGCGGGAACGGCGGAGACAGCCGAGACGGCCTTGGTCACCGCGTCGCCGCGGATCTCCTCCCCCACGTCCTCGCCGTCGAGCAGGACCTGCTCGCCCGCCGGGTCGGTTCCGATCGACCACGGCAGACCGACGGTCGCGTCGGCGATCGCGGCGGGATCGGTGACGTCCACGCCCTTGCGCAGCACATGCAGCGTCGCGATGCGATACATGGCTCCGGTGTCGAGGTACCGGGCGTCGAGTCGCTGCGCCAGCATCCGCGAAACGCTCGACTTCCCGGTTCCGGACGGGCCGTCCATCGCGACGACCAGCGACGAGGCACTCACAGGCCCACCGCCCCGTAGAGACCGCCGACCTCGCCACGACCCAGGACGCGCAATGTGCCGGGCCGCTGGTCGCCGAGCGCGACCGCGCCGATGTCCGTCCGGACGAGCCGGATGACGGGGTGCCCCACGGCGTCGAACAGGCGACGAACGATGTGCTTACGGCCTTCGTGCAGCGTGACCCGGACGAGCGACTTGCCCTCGTTGATGTCGAGGAGCGTGAACGTGTCGACCTTCGCCGGTCCGTCCTCGAGTTCGACACCCTCCTTCAGCTTCTTACCGACGCCGCGCTCGAGAGCACCCGACACGGTCGCTAGGTACGTCTTCGACACCTCGAACGACGGGTGCATCAGCCGATGCGCCAGGTCACCGTCGTTGGTGAGCAGCAGCAGTCCCTCGGTGTCGGCATCGAGCCGACCGACGTGGAACAACCGCTGACCGGCGGCGACCCGCTCGGAGACGATGTCGCCGACGCACGGGCGGCCCAGGTCGTCCGACATCGTCGACTGCCAGCCGCGGGGCTTGTTGAGGGCGAGGTGGACCAGGTCCTTCTGGACGACGACGCGGACACCGTCCACGCGCACCACCGCGTTCTCGGGGTCGATGCGCAGTCCCTGTTCGATGACGATGCGGCCGTCGACCTCGACACGACCCTGCGAGATCAGTTCCTCGGCCGCACGACGCGACGCGACACCGGCCTGAGCGAGAACCTTCTGCAGGCGCATGCCGTCGCCCTGCGGCGGGCCGACGGGCCGATCGGCGTCGGCGTACTGGTGCCGGGCCGGCTTGGCGTTGCTGATCTTGGGGGCCTGGGCCTGGGCCTGCGCGCGCTGCGGCTTGGCCGACTTGGGCTTGCCACGCTTGTTCTTCGCGGCAGGGTCGGGCCTGCCAGGTTTGCCCTTCGCGGCGTCGGGCCGGCCTGATCGATGACCGGCCTCGGCCCTGTCCGGACGCCCTCCGGCCTCCGACCTGGTGCGCCCTCCGGCCTCCGACCTGGTGGGGCGCTGCTTCTTGTTGTTGCGATCCGGTGTGCCATCTCGGCGAGCGGGTTTCTTCACTTTTGTACTATCCCTGTCAGTCTTCGGTGTCCAGCCCGGTGTCCAACTCTTCTGTGGAAGCCGTAGCTTTATTCATTCTCGCAAATCGTGGGTCAGATTCCAGACTGTCACTGATGTCATCTATCAGATCCACATCCGGCAACAACGGAGCCAGCGCGGGAAGATCGGCCAGAGACGCCAAGCCGAGCCGTTCCAGGAAGAGTTCCGTCGTCGAGTACTGCGTGGCGTTGGTATCGGGATCGACGCCGGCTTCGGCGATCAACCCG
This sequence comes from Rhodococcus sp. P4_B6, assembly GCF_056402215.1. Lineage (NCBI taxonomy): Bacteria > Bacillati > Actinomycetota > Actinomycetes > Mycobacteriales > Nocardiaceae > Rhodococcus > Rhodococcus sp. P4_B6. Next base: position 26,430 of record NZ_JBFUHV010000075.1, read on the forward strand.
CGAGCGAGAAGTGTGCGCACCACACCATCCACGTTGACGCCGCGCACCGCACTGATCCGTGCGCGGGTCAACGGTTGACGGTATGCCACCACGGCCAGAGTTTCCAACGCCGCCCTCGTCAGTTTGGAGCGGGCTCCGTCGAGCAGGAGCCGTTCCACGTAGGGCGCGTACGCGGTGCGGGTGTAGAGACGCCAACCGTCACCGGCATATCGGAGGTCCATCCCGCTTCCCCGGGCGGTGAGCTCGGCGGACATGCGGTTCAGCGTCTCCGTGATGCGATTCACAGAAGCACCCGTCGCGGACGCGAGCTGCTCCGCACCGGCCGGAGAGTCGACGATCAGCAGCAACGACTCGAGAACCGCAGCGAGTTCGGTGTCCGACAACTCGGGTTCCGTGTCCGACAACTCGGGTTCCGTGTCCGACAGCTCGGGTTCCGCGTCGACGGCGCCCTCGTCGTCCGGCTCGTCGAGCGGGGCCGAACTCATCCGTAATCCTCCTCGGTCACCGGGGCGTCTGTGCGTTCCCCGGTCCAGCTCACCAGCAATTCCCCGAGTGGCTCGGGCTGTTCGAACAACACCGACTGCTCGCGGTACAGCTCGAGCAGCGCGAGGAATCTTGCCACGATCAGGGCGGTGAGTTCGCACTCCGAGACGAGGTCGCCGAAGGTCGCCCACTCCCCGGCGCCTCGCTCGCGGAGCAGTTCCAGCATCCGCGCCGCCTGGTCGGGGACCGACACCGCGTGCATGTCGTGCAGGTGGTCGAGTCCCACAGTGGGCTTCGGGCGGGGTGTGAACACGGTCGCGGCGATCTCCGCGAACCGCTGCGGGTCGACGCCGAGCAACACTTCCGGCAGCAACTGGGTGAACTGGTCCTCCAGTGCCGCCGACCGCGGATACCGGCGCAGCGCGGCCGCCTCGAGCTCACCGAACAGTTGCGCAACCTGCTTGTACGCGCGGTACTGCAGCAGCCGGGCGAACAGCAGGTCGCGCGCCTCGAGAAGCGCCAGGTCCTCGGCGTCCTCCACCTGCCCCGCCGGGAGCAGACGCGCCGCCTTCAGATCGAGCAGCGTCGCGGCGACGACCAGGAATTCCGTCGTCTGGTCGAGTCCCATCTCCGCGCCGAGCGTGCGGGTGTAGGCGATGAAGTCGTCCGTCACCTGGTGCAGCGCGACTTCCGTGACGTCCAGCTGTCGCTGGTTGATCAGGGTGAGGAGCAGATCGAACGGTCCCTCGAAGTTGCGCAGCGTCACCCGGAAGCCGGGCTTGACGGCGGGCGCCTGCGGGTCCTCGGTGTTCGAACCCTCGGTCTGCGGTGGTGCCGGAATGTCTTGCGTATTCACCACTTACCGGCCGGACCGGTGAATGACCTCGCGTGCCAGCGCACGGTACGCCTCGGCGCCGGTCGACTTGGGCGCCCAGGTGGTGATCGGTTCCCCGGCGACGGAGGTCTCGGGGAATCGCACGGTCCGGTTGATCACAGTGTCGTAGACCAGATCCCCGAACACCTCCACCACGCGAGCCATCACCTCGCGCGCGTGCAGGGTACGCGAGTCGAACATCGTCACGACGATGCCGGCGAGTTCGAGACGCGGGTTGAGCCTGTCGTGGACCTTCTCGACCGTGTCGTTGAGCAGCGCCAGGCCGCGCAGGCTGAAGTACTCGCATTCCATCGGGATGATCACCGAGTCCGCGCAGGCCAGCGCGTTGACCGTGAGCAGACCGAGGGACGGCTGGCAGTCGATGAGGACGTAGTCGTAGCGGTCGAGCACGGGATGCAGCACGCGACCGAGCGTCTGCTCACGGCCTACCTCGGTGACGAGCTGGATCTCCGCCGCCGACAGGTCGATGTTGCTCGGCAGAAGGTCGAGGCCCTCGACGCGCGTCCGCATCAGGACGTCGTCGATGGAGACGCGCGGTTCGACGAGCAGATTGTGGACGGTCAGTTCGAGGTCGTTGTGCGCGACTCCGAGGCCCGCGGACAGCGCCCCCTGGGGATCGAGGTCGACGAGCAGGACCCGCCGGCCGTATTCGGCCAGCGACGCACCCAGATTGATCGTCGACGTCGTCTTGCCGACGCCGCCCTTCTGGTTGCACATCGCGACGATCTTGGCCGGACCGTGCGAGGGCAACGGGGCGGGTTCCGGCACCTCACGCGTCGGCCGACCCGTGGGGCCGAGTTCCTCCTCCACGACCACGGCAGCGTCGTCGAACAAGTCTGCGGTGTCGGTTTGCCGCACGTCGAACATGTCGCCCTCCGGTTGCGAGTGCTCTGACTCCGCCGCTGGCGGCTGCGGTGTCACCACGGTCCGATGATCCCCTGTTCTCTCGATGATCGCTGTCGATCCCACATCGTTATACGAACGCTACCGCCTCGTACCGTGAATTTTCCCCTCGACACGCTTTCCGCTACCGCGCCCGGGGATGTGCTCCCGCCCAGACCTCGCGCAGCGCACCCACTGTCAGCAGCGTATATATCTGCGTGGTCGTCATCGACGCGTGTCCCAGCAACTCCTCGACGACGCGGACGTCGGTGCCGCCGTCGAGCAGGTGGGTCGCCGGCCTCGGAGCGGGCCCCCGTCGAACAGCGCCCGGGCCACCGAACTCGCCGCCAGCGGCGGCAGTTCACGGTTCGGATCACCCGTCCGCAGGGCGATCACCACGTCATGTCCGCGCGGCTTCGTCCCCAGCGGCACGTGTGCGCTTCCGCTCGCTGAACCGTTCGGGGCGATCGACCCAGGGGGCGCTCACGTCGCGGAGTTCGCCGAGACCGCCCGGCCGGGACCGGGCGGCGGCGAGGGCCATGACGCCGGATGCGGCCGTGGCGTTGACGATGGTCCCGTTCAGCACCATCGACACGACCTCGTCGAACGGAATCCGCTCGATCTCGAGGTCGGCTTCCTCGTCCTCCGGGTCGGGCCGGTCCACCTCGTACAGGTCCTCGGCGAGGAACACGCGCACCGACTCGTCCGTGAACCCCGGTGAGAGAACGACATCCACGAGGACGGACCAGCGCCGGGCCGCGAGGCCGGTCTCTTCCGCCAGTTCGCGTCGCGCGGCGTCGACGGGGTCCTCCCCCGGCTCGTCCAGCAGACCCGCCGGGATCTCCCACAACCGGCGCCCCACCGGGTGCCGGTACTGGTGGATCAGGACGACCCGGTCCTCCTCGTCGAGCACCACGACTGCGACGGCGCCGTGGTGCTCGACCACCTCACGTTCGGCGGTCCGGCCGTCCGGCATTGCGACGTGATCCACCCGCAGGGCGAGGATCGCGCCGCTGTAGACGGCGCGCGAGTCGAGGGTCTCGAATTCGTGCCGGCCGATGTCGGGCATGGTCCGTCTCGCCCTATCCCGCGCTGTCGACCGACGCGACCTCGTCGCGGTCGGCGGAATCGGCGATCTCGGCGTCGGCGGCCGCCGCACGCTCCTCACCGTGCACGTCGACGGGGAGGCGCTCCTCGAGCTTGTGCCTCAGCGCCGCGTCGACGAACGCCGCGAACAGAGGATGCGGGCGCGTCGGACGGCTCTTCAGCTCGGGGTGGGCCTGCGTGGCGACGAAGAACGGGTGCTGGTCGGCCGGGTACTCGACGAACTCGACGAGGTGACCGTCGGGAGAGGTGCCGCTGAACCGGAGTCCGCTCTTGGCGATCCGGTCCCGGTACGCGTTGTTGACCTCGTAGCGGTGACGGTGCCGCTCCGACACCTCTTCGCTGCCGTACGCCCGCGCCACGACGGACCCCTTCGCCAGGACTGCGGGGTACGCGCCGAGGCGCATCGTGCCACCGAGGTCGGCCTCACCGGCGATGACGTCTTCCTGGTCGGCCATCGTGGAGATCACGGGGTGGGTGGTCTCGGGTTCGAACTCGGCGGAGTTGGCGTCGTCCAGACCCACGCTGCGCGCGGCCTCGATCACGACGCACTGCAGACCCAGGCACAGTCCGAGCAGGGGGATCTTCCGGTGGCGGGCGTACCGGATCGCGCCGAGTTTGCCCTCGATGCCGCGGATGCCGAAGCCACCGGGGATCAGCACGCCGTCGACGTCGCCGAGCGCGGCCTGCGCGCCCGCCTCGGTCTCACATGCGTCGGACGGCACCCACGAGATCTCCACCTTCGAGCGGTTCGCGAACCCGCCTGCACGCAGCGCCTCGGTGACGGACAGGTACGCGTCCGGCAGGTCGACGTATTTTCCGACCAGGGCGATCCGCACGGTCTCGCGCGGCTGGTGGACGCGCTCGAGCAGGTTTCCCCATACGGTCCAGTCCACGTCGCGGAACGGCAGTCCCAGCTGACGGACGACGTACGCGTCGAGGCCCTCGCTGTGCAGCACCTTCGGGATGTCGTAGATCGACGGCGCGTCGGGGGTCGAGATGCAGCCGTCGACGTCGACGTCGCACATGAGAGCGATCTTGTTCTTCAGCGCCGGGGGGACCTCGCGATCGCAGCGCAGGATCAGCGCGTCGGGCTGGATGCCGATGTTCCGCAGCGCGGCGACCGAGTGCTGGGTGGGCTTCGTCTTGAGCTCACCCGACGGCGCCAGGTACGGGACCAGGGAGACGTGGAGGAAGAAGACGTTGTCCCGGCCGACGTCGTGGCGCACCTGACGGGCGGCCTCGAGGAACGGCTGCGACTCGATGTCGCCGACGGTGCCGCCGATCTCCGTGATGACGACGTCGGGGCGGTGTCCCTGCAGATCCGGCCCGCTCATCGCGAGGATCCGGCTCTTGATCTCGTCCGTGATGTGCGGAATGACCTGGACGGTGTCGCCGAGGTATTCGCCGCGCCGCTCCTTGGCGATGACCGTCGAATACACCTGGCCGGTGGTCACATTCGCCTGACCGGACAGGTCGCGGTCGAGGAAGCGCTCGTAGTGGCCGACGTCGAGGTCGGTCTCGGCGCCGTCCTCGGTGACGAAGACCTCACCGTGCTGGAAGGGGTTCATCGTGCCCGGATCGACGTTGAGGTACGGATCCAGTTTCTGCATGGTCACGCGCATTCCCCGCGCGGTCAGCAATTGCCCGAGGCTCGAGGCTGTGAGGCCCTTGCCGAGTGAGGAGGCGACGCCGCCGCTCACGAAGATGTGCTTGGTGGCGGTACGCGAATGAGTGCGTGACTGTGGCAAAGGGGCTCCCGTGACGACTGTGCAGGGCTTGGTCTGTTCGAGCAATGCTGGGGCCTGCCGACCCACGGGACTTCACGGTAACACCTCGGCGGACGTCCCGGAAACAACGCGCCGCGATTGCCCGCCCCGATGTGACGCGCGCTACGCCGGGGTGGCCCCCACGGTGACTCCGGTGGTGCCGGGTCCCGTGCCGTACCGGCCTGCGCCGCCGTTCAGTTGCTCCTGCAGCGCCAGCGGAACGGTGATCTTGCCCGCTTCCCGGTCGATGTTGTCGATCGTCGTGAGCGCCGCAGAGAGGGCGGCGTCGGCGCGTGCCACGGCGACCGCGCCGTTGCCCTGGGCGGAGGCCGGACGTCCGGCGAGCACCGCCCCGGCACCGCGCGCGTCCAGCGCGCCCGCGAACCGGGCCACGACCGCACCGCGGTTGCCGCTGACGCCGTCCTCCACGTCCCGATCTCCGGTCAGCACCACCGCGACCTGCGCAGGCTGGACGGCCCCGTCGTCGTAGCTGACGAATCCGGCGCCGCGCAGGGTCTCGAGGGCAAGCGCCATCTCCTGGGCGGAACTCTGCGGCTGACCCGTCTCCTTGCCGAGCATGAGGACCGAACCCAGCAGGTCGCCTGCGAGGCTGCCCTGGTCGACGGCCCCGGTCTTCAACGTGACGCCCGCGGGGATCACATTGTTGACGACCGTCCGCAACCGGTCGCCGCCGGTGGCGTCGACGAACGAGTCGGTCAACGACACCCGCCCGGTCACCGAACCTCCTGCTTGCGCGATCATCCGGTTGACCCCGTCGAGGTCGGCGGGGTCGGCATCGGGGGTCGTCACGACCATCACGGTGCGCTGCGCGAGCGAGTCGGCGACCACGCGGCCGCCCACCGCGGAATCGAATCCGTCGGCCGAGTTCAACTGCTCGGTCAGTTGGTTGTTGCGTTCTGTCGCGTTCTCCATGTCGGTCTGCAAGTCGGCCTTGTCGTCGCGCAGCCCCGACACGAGACCACTCGACAACAGGCCGGAGCCCATCACCACGCCGATTGCCAGAGCCAGAAAGATCGCCGCTATGGAAATGGCATGTTGACGCAGAGAAATCACTTGAAGAACCCCTGCACCCACAACGCGAAGCTGTTCCACGTCGCGACAGCCCAATCGAGTGCCTCACCACCCACGTTGGACACGACCAGAGCCACGATCACCGCCACGAGCGCGGCGAGGACGAGCAGCGCGATCGCGCCGCCCGACACCCGGCTGCGGTACAGGGTCGCGACAGCCTTCGCGTCCACCAGTTTCGGCCCGACCTTCAGGCGGGTCATGAACGCCGACGGATTGCTGTCGCGGCGGCCGCGGTCGAAGAACTCGTCGAGGGAGACGGTGCTCCCGACCGTGACGATCAGCGACGCGCCGTGATGATCGGCCAGCAGCAGCGCCAGGTCGGACGGGGATCCGGACGCGGGGAACGTCATCGCTCCGATGCCGAGGTCCTGGATGCGCGACAGACCGGGTGCGTGGCCGTCCTGATCGGCGGGGAGAACCACCTCGGCGCCCGACTTCAACGTGGCGCTCGTGATGTCCTCGGGGTCGCCGACGATGAGATCCGGGCGATAGCCCGCCGACTTCAGGACGTCGGCACCTGCCCCGACACCGATGAGGATCGGCGAGTACTCCTTGATGAACGGCTTGAGGTTCTTCAGGTCGGACGCGTGGTCCGGGCCGTCGGACACGATCACGACGTGCCGTTCCTTCATGTCGACGTCGACGTCGGGGACCCCGACACCGTCGATCAGCAACGGACTCTCGGTGCGGATGAACTCGATGGTGTTGCCGGAGAACGCCTCGAGGTGGTCGACCAGACCGGTCTTCGCCTCGATCATCCGGTCGGAGATCTCCGCCTCGGTCTGTTCGTCGCCCTTGGCGATGCGCCGTTCCCCGGAGTAGACACCTCCCCCGTTCACCCGGACCTTGCTGCCGTCCTTGATGCTCTTGAAGACCTCGGCGCCCGCCGAATCCACCAGGAGGATCCCGTTGGCGACGATCACCTCCGGGCCGAGATTGGGATAGCGCCCCGAGATCGAGGGTGACGCGTTGATCACTGCGAGGACGCCCGCCTTCACCAGGGCATCCGCGGTTCCACGATCGAGGTCGAGCTCGTCGAGAACAACGATGTCACCGGGTCCGACGCGGCGCAGCAACTTGGCCGTGTTGCGATCCACCCTGGCGATGCCGCTGACCCCAGGCAAAGTTTCGGTGTTACGTGACAGCAGTGCCGGCATCTTCATGGATTCGATGATGGACCGGAAGCCGGACCGACCTGTGGAGGCGCGCCGAACCGTTTACCACATCAGTCACACCATTACCACGGACGGCCCGCCGGGCCGGGTCAGGCGGAACGCTCGGCGCTGGCGGTCGCCAACAGCTCCTCCGCGTGGGCGCGTCCGGTCTCGGTGTCGTCGAGGCCGGCGAGCATCCGGGCCAGTTCCACGACCCGTTCGTCGTCGGTGAGTGTGTGCACGCCACTGCTGACGACGCCGTCCTCGTCGTCGACCTTGTCGACCACTAGGTGGGTGTCCGCGAACGCCGCGACCTGCGGCAGGTGCGTGACGACGATGACCTGGTGCGTGCGGGCCAGCCGGGCCAGCCGCCTGCCGATCTCGACCGCTGCCCGTCCGCCGACACCGGCGTCGACCTCGTCGAACACCATCGTCGCGCCCGAGTCGGACCCGGCGAGCACCACCTCGAGGGCGAGCATCACGCGTGAGAGCTCACCGCCGGACGCGCTCTTGCTGATGGGCAGCGACTGCGCGCCGCTGTGCGCCGACAGCCGGAACTCCACTTCGTCGACGCCGGACGATCCCGCATGGAGTTCGGTGCCGTCGACGGTGAGCGGGGCCGTGTCCTGGGGTCCGGCGATTCGGGGCCGGACTGTCACCTCGAGCGCCGCCCGGCCCATTGCCAGACCGGCGAGTTCGGAGCTGACGGCCTTGGCGAGTTTGGTCGCGGCCTTGACGCGGGCGGCGGTCAGTTTGGACGCGGCCTCCGCGGTCGACGCCGCCGACTCCTCCACCTGTTTCGTCAGCGCGGCCAGCGCGTCGGAGGACACGTCGATCTTCTCGAGCCGCGCACGGGCGTTGTCGGCCCATTCCAGGACGCCGTCGACGTCGGCGGCGTACTTGCGGATGAGGTTCTTCAGCTCCGCCTGCCGGGACAGCAGGGAGTCCAGTGCCCCCGGGTCCGCGGGCAGTCCGGCGAGGTATGTGGTGAGGTCGGCGGAGACGTCGGTGACCACCGCGATCACCTCGGCGAGGCGGGGTCCGAGTCCGTCGAGTTCGGGGTCGGTGGCCGATTCGATCCGGGCCCGCGCCTCGGACAGCAGGTCCAGCGCGGGCGCGGCCACACCGTCGCCGTCCATGTCGTCGCCGCCTGCGAGCGCGGCGTGTGCTTCCTCCGCCGCCGACCGCAGCGAGTCGAGTTCGCTGAGCCTGCGGACCTCGGAGACGATCGACTCGTCCTCGCCCGGGGCCGGGGCGACGCCGTCGATCTCGTTGAGGGCGAATGTCAGTTGGTCGGCTTCCTGCGCGAGTTCCCGCGTACGACCGGTCCGTTCGATGAGTTCGGATCGCGCGGTCATCCACTCGTCGCGGTGCTTGCGGTACCGCGCGACCAGCGGACCGACCGTCTTGTCCGCGAATCGGTCGAGTGCGGCGCACTGCTGGTCCGGGCGGAGCAGCCGCAGCTGGTCGTTCTGCCCGTGCACGGTGAGCAGCGGATCGGTGAACTCGGACAACACGCCCGCCGGAACGCTGCGCCCACCCAGGTGGGCACGGGACCGGCCGTCGCTGCCGACGGTGCGGACCGCGATGATGGTGCCGTCCTCGTCGCGCTCGGCACCGGTCGATTCGAGCAGCCGGGACACGGCGCGTTCGACGTGCTCCGAGCCTTCGTCGGTCATGAACCGGCCCTCGACGACGGCGCGGGGCGCACCGAGGCGAACCCGTCCCGCGTCTGCTCGCGCACCGCTGAGCAGGTGCAGGCTCGTCACCACCATCGTCTTGCCCGCACCGGTCTCACCCGTGAGCACCGTCAAACCTTCGTGGAATTGCGCCGACGCCTCGGAGATCACACCGAGGTTGTCGATCCTGATCTCTGCCAGCACGTCTAGGGCTTCCTTCCTCGCCACCCGGTGACGGGCAGCTCGAACTTTCGCACCATCCGGTCCGCGAACGGCGCCGAATCCAGTCGTACCCAGCGAACGGGTTCCTTGCCACGCACCACTTCGACGCGGGCGCCCGCAGGCAATTCGAGGGTCCGGCGACCGTCGCAGAACACCAGGCCGTCGTGGCTGCCTGCCACCGTCTCCACCGCGATCAGCGATTCCGGGCTCGTCACGAGGGGGCGCGCGAACAAGGCATGCGCGTTGCTCGGGACGACCAGCAGCGCCTCGAGCTCCGGCCACACCACAGGGCCACCCGCGGAGAACGCGTATGCCGTCGACCCGGTGGGTGTGGAGATGAGCACGCCGTCGCAGCCGAACGCCGACACCGGCCGCCCGTCCACCTCGAGCACCACCTCGAGGACACCGAGCCGGGACCGGTTCTCGATGCTCGCCTCGTTGAGCGCCCAGCCTCGTTCGATGATCTCGTCGTCCACCCGGACGAGCACGTCCAGCGTCATGCGGTGTTCGATGCGGTATTCCCGGCGCACCACCTGTCCGAGCGCCTCGTCGAGGTGCTCGGCCTCCGTTTCCGCGAGGAACCCGATCCGGCCCAGATTGATGCCGAGGACCGGAATGGACGCGGCCTGGGCGAGTTCCGCCGCCCGGAGGAACGTCCCGTCCCCACCGAGGACGAGCACCATCTCGCACCCGAGGGCCGCGTCGGGGCCTGCCTGCACGATGGTGACTTCGAGCCCGGGAACCAGGAATTCGTCGGCCGCCATGCCGTCCATCGGTTCGATGCGAGTGCTGTCGACCTCGTCGACGAGGACGCGCAGTCCGATCCCGGCCCGCTCGAAGATCTTGCCGACGCGCCGCGCCGTCTCCGTGATCTCCGCGCGACCCGGGTGCGCCACGAGCAGGATCTCCCGCTCGCGTTGCTGGGCGCCGCTGCTTCCCCCGCTCACTGTGGTCCCTCCTGCACCGCGGTGCGGATCAACTCTTCTACCGACTCGACCGGTACATCATCCGTCCCGGGTGTGACATCCGCGCGGAGCCACAGGAAGTATTCGACGTTCCCCGACGGTCCCGGCAGCGGGCTGGCCACCGCACCGACGGTACGTAGTCCGAGCGAGGCCGCCGTCTTCGCGACATCCAGTATCGCGGCGACCCGCAACTCCGGGTCACGCACCACCCCACCGGAGCCCACGTGATCCTTGCCGACCTCGAACTGCGGCTTCACCATCGGAATCAGGTCTGCGCCCTCGCCCACGCAGGCGACGAACGCCGGGAGAACCAGCTTCAGGGAGATGAACGACAGGTCCGCGACCACCAGTTCGACCGGGCCGCCGATCTGCTCGGCATCGATGGATCGCACGTTGGTGCGGTCCACGACGTGCACGCGGTCGTCGGACTGCAGCCGCCACACCAACTGTCCGTACCCGACGTCCACCGCCACGACCTCCCGCGCGCCGTGGTGCAGCAGCACATCGGTGAAGCCGCCGGTCGATGCGCCGGCGTCGAGGCAACGCTTGCCGTCGACTTCGAGTCCGCGGGGGCCGAACGCCTCGAGAGCGCCGAGGAGTTTGTGCGCGCCACGGGATGCCCAGGACACTTCGTTGTCGACCTCGACGACCCGCAACGGGGTTCCCGCTTCGATGGCGGTGGCCGGTTTGGTCGCTGCCGCACCCGAGATCAGCACTCGGCCGGAGGCGATGAGTTCTTGCGCGTGTTCTCGGGACCGGGCCAGCCCCCGCCGAACGAGTTCGGCATCCACCCGTGCTCGACGGGCCACGTCAGATCTTGTCCACGGTGGCCAGGGCCTCCACCAGCACGTCGTGCGCCTTCTCGAGAAGGTGGGCTTTGCGTGGAATGACCCCGACGCCGTGCTCGTCGTCGGGATCAGGTTCGACGGCTCCGAGCCGCGACAACAATCCGTCGACCTCCGTGTGGATCTTCTCGGGGTCGACACTCTGAGGAGGCCCAGGTAGATGGGCTCCCGGGCGCGGTATTGGCGTGCTCATCGGGCACAACGCTAGTCCATCGCGTTCCGATACGCATACAGCGAATCGCGTGACGAACAACGCGGGTCGGGCGGCTTTCAGGCACCCCAGCCGGACACGACCGCGCTCACCGCGGGCGTCGTCGATGTGATCCGCACGAAGTCGGGGAATTTCCACGCACCGACGGCCACCACTCGCAGCAACTCAGTCGAATCCACCGGCTCGGCCGAATCCGCGGTCGGTTCGATCACCAGATCGGTGCCGTCGAACTCGACGGACCACCGGCTGTCCTCACCGACCAGCGACTCGTCGGCGGGCCGGTTGAGTGCGTCCAGTGCGGATGCCAGGTAGGTGGGGCGCTGCTCCGGGGCGGCACGCAGGACGTCGATCGCGGTGCTCACGCCGGTGAGGACCAGTAGCGAGTCGAGACCGACGTTGCTGGCGCCTTCGATGTCGGTGTCCAGCCTGTCGCCGACCACCAGGGGCCGCACACAACCGCTGCGGCGCATCGCGTCTTCCATCAGCGGTGCTGCCGGCTTGCCCGCCACGAGTGGTTCGCGGGATGTCGCCGCGCGCAGGGCCGCGACCATCGAACCGTTGCCGAGGACGAGACCCCGCTCGGTGGGGAGGGTCGAGTCCAGGTTCGCCGCCACCCAGACGGCGCCCGCACGGATCGCGAGGGTCGCCTCGGCGAGGATCGCCCAGTCCGTGGTCGGCGAATGTCCCTGGACGACGGCGGCGGGTGCGTCCTCGAACGACCGCACCGGACGCAGTCCGACGTTCCGGACCTCGTCGGCGAGCGCTTCCGTGCCCACGACCAGCACCGCCGAGCCCGGTGCCACGTTCTCCGCGAGGAGCCTGGCCGCGGACTGCGAACTCGTCACCACCGTCGACTCGTCGGCGGCGAAGCCGAGTTCGGTCAGGTGCTCCGCGACGTCGCCGGGACTGCGACTGGCGTTGTTGGTCACGTAGTAGCAGGGCTGCGTCCCGGTCGCCAAAGCCTCACGCGCACCGGGGATTTCCTGCGGCCCCTGGTACAGCGTGCCGTCCAGGTCGAGCAGCAGAGCGTCGTAATCCTCTCGCAGGGTCGTCACTGATCGTCTCCGGTCAGCTCGGCCACACGCTCCTCCGCGTCGGTGTCACCCTCGAGATCCGCCGCAGCGGCGTTGAGGAACCACTTGAGTCCGTCCTCGATGCGACCGGCCGCCACCAGCGCATCGGCATACGCGTAGAACAGACGGGCGGCACCGGGACCGGTCCGCGCGGCGTCGAGATCGGGGGTCTGCAGCGTGACCACGGCCTGATCGAACTGACCGAGGTCCATGCGCGCTCCGGCGACCACCATGCGCAGTTCGGCAGCCTCGTCACCGGACAGCGCAGCAGCTTCCTCGCTTCGCCCGAGTTCGATCGCACGCTCCGGGCGACCCAGTCCACGTTCGCAGTCCGCCATCACCGCGAGCAGTCCGGGACCGCCTGCCATGCGACGAGCAGCGCGCAACTCCGACAGCGCCTCCGCCCATTCGCCGGCGTGGTACGCGGTGATACCCGCGGCCTCACGGACGATGGCGATGCGGCCCGCACGCTGGCGCGCCGCTCGCGCATGCGCGAGCGCAAGTCGCGGATCATCGTCGACGAGTTTGCCGGCCATCACCAGGTGGCGCGCAACCGTGTTCGCGTTCGTCTTGTCCAAGCTCAGCAGATCGCGACGTACCGCGGGATCGAGCTCACCGGCCTCGACGTTCTCGGGCAGATCCGGTTCGTCCGGACGGGCCTGCTGCCGCTGCGGACGGTCACCTTCACGTCCGCGAGGCGCGAAGCCGCCCTCACCGCCACGACGGGGTCCGCCACCGCGACGATCGCCGCCGGCACCGCCACGGTTGTCGCGCGAATCGCGACGGGGACCACCGGACGAGCCACCACGACCCGAACCGCCGGCGCCGCCACGGTCGCCGCTGGACGCACCGCCACGATTGCTGTTGGAGGCATTGCCTCCGCGGAAGGACCGACGTCCGTCGTCACTCTCCGACACAGTCATTCCTTTCACACAAACCACGAAAGGGGACCCAGTATATTGGGTCCCCTTTCGGTAACGGATGTTCGGCGGTGTCCTACTCTCCCACACCCTGTCGGGTGCAGTACCATCGGCGCTGGAGGGCTTAGCTTCCGGGTTCGGAATGGGACCGGGCGTTTCCCCTCCGCTATGGCCGCCGTAACTC
>NZ_JBFUHV010000076.1:0-39833 GCF_056402215.1 Rhodococcus sp. P4_B6
GACCCGGACCCCGGTCACCCGGATCACCGACACCCGGCACTCGACCCGGCCGGACACCGTGGTGGTGGAGGAACCCCTGGAGATCCGGGTGAACGGGACACCGTTGGCGGTGACGATGCGGACCCCGGGTTCGGATGTGGAGTTGGCGCAGGGGTTTTTGCTGACGGAGGGCATCATCGCCGGCCGCGCGGATGTTGCGTCGATCCGGTACTGCAACAGCGTCGACGAGCACGGCGTCAACACCTACAACGTGTTGGATGTGGATCTGGCGGCGGGGGTGTTCCTGCCCGACATGGGGATCGAACGCAATTTCTACACCACCTCCTCGTGCGGGGTGTGTGGGAAGGCGTCCCTGGACGCGATCCGGCAACGCACGAAGCATTCCCCGGCGGCGGACACGGTGCGGGTCGATTCGGCCACGATCGTGGGACTGCCGGATCGGTTGCGGGCGGCGCAGAAGGTGTTCGACACCACCGGGGGTTTGCATGCGGCGGGGTTGTTCACCCGGTCCGGGGAGCTGCTCGCGGTCAGGGAGGACGTGGGCCGGCACAACGCGGTCGACAAGCTGATCGGGTGGGCCACCGAACAGAACCGCATCCCACTGCGAGGCAGCATCCTGCTCGTGTCCGGTCGGGCGTCGTTCGAGTTGGCGCAGAAGGCGGTGATGGCGGGGATTCCGATCCTCGCGGCGGTGTCCGCGCCGTCGTCGCTGGCGATCGACCTCGCCCACGACACCGGACTGACCCTGATCGGGTTCCTGCGCGGCACCACCATGAACCTCTACACCCACCCGGACCGCATCACCTGAGGTGAGTGGCACAGCGTGCTCCCGCACACCGTGCCACTCACCTGGGGTCAGTGAGTCGAACTGATGTTCACGCGATACTGACGGAGCATTGGCCCTACAYGGAGGGCGGCGTCGGCGCCAATAAAACTTTCGTATAGTTGCCTCATGACCAAAGGCGACGGAGTGAGGTCGAACGACGGCGGTGTGCAGTCGGTCGACCGCGCGGTACGAGTGCTGGAGGTCCTGGCCCGCAACGGTGAGGTCGGGGTCAGTGCGATCGCCGCCGAAATCGGCGTGCACAAGTCCACGGTGTCTCGACTGCTGGGCTCCCTGGAAGAGCACGAAATGGTCACGCAAACCTATGACCGGGGAAAGTACCGCCTCAGCCTGGGGATCCTGCGCTTGGCCGCGGCAGTGCCCGAACGGCTCGAGATAACGGAGCAGGGCCATGCCGTGTGTGAACGGCTTGCCATGAAACTCGGCGAGACGGTCAACGTCGCAGTTCTGCGTTCGCATTTTGCCGTCCACCTCGATCAGGCCAGAGGGCCCGCGGCTATCGGCACGCACAACTGGATCGGCGAGCCCACCCCGCTCCATGCGACGGCAAGTGGAAAAGTTCTCCTCGCCAACCTCGATCAGCGGCAACGACACGAAATCCTGAGCTCGTCGGTGCTGGAGCAGTTCACCGATCACACGATCACCACGCTCGCTCGACTCGACGAGGAACTGGACGCGGCGCGGAGCCTCGGCTATGCCGTGGTCGTCGAAGAGTATGAAGACGGGTTGAACGCTATTGCGGCACCGATCCGGGACTACGCAGGCGGCACCACAGCAGCATTGAGTGTGTCCGGACCGGTCTACCGTTTCAGCGAAGAGCGCATGCGGGACGTGGTACCCGACGTCATTGCAGCGGCTGCAGAGATCAGTGAACGCATGGGCTTCCGGGAGTCGTACACACCCAGCGCCTGAGCTCGTCGCGGGTCCTCAGTACCCCGCGATTTCTTCGGCCATCTCGACGACATTCGTGAGCAGCATGGCCCGCGTCATCGGGCCGACGCCACCGGTTGCACCGCTGATCTTCCCGGCAACGCGGTCCACAGATGGGTGCACGTCACCGAGAATCCCCTCGACGGTGCGCGTGATGCCGACCGACAACACGGTGGCACCGGGGCTGATCCAATCCGGCTGCACCAGGTGGGCGACACCGGCCGCAGCGATCACGACGTCGGCGTTACGCGTGTGGGCGGCCGTGTCGACGGTGGCCTCGTGGCACAGGGTCACGGTCGCATGTTCGCTTCGGCGCGTCAGCATCAGACCGAGAGGCCGGCCGACGGTGACGCCACATCCGAGGACGCAGAACCGAGCGCCGGTGATCGGGACATCGTGATGGCGGAGAAGTTCGATGATTCCTCTCGGGGTGCACGGCAGCGGTCCGGCCATCCCCAGCACGAGTCGACCGAGATTCGTCGGGTGCAATCCGTCCGCATCCTTGGCGGGATCGATCAGCGCGAGGACCCGGTGGGTGTCGATGTGCTTCGGTAACGGGAGCTGGACGATGAAGCCGGTGCAGGCGCTGTCGGCGTTCAGTCGCAGGACAGCTGCCTCGATGTCGAGCTGAGACGCGGTTGCCGGCAGGCGAACCTGGATGGAGTTCAAACCGACGCGCCTGCAGTCGCGGTGTTTCGCTGCGACGTAGGCATGACTGCCGGGGTCGTCGCCGACGAGGATGGTGCCCAAGCCAGGCCGAATCCCCTGCACTTGCAGCATGGCGATTCGGTCGGCGAGATCATCCTTGATCTGCTCGCTCACGGCCTTGCCGTCGATCAACGTCGCGATTGCCATGGGATACGCCCTCTCTGGAACGCCGAAATGGTGCATGTAAGCCGATGCCGTAGGTCTGCGGTCACAGCACGGGACGGCTGACCCGAACCGGGTCTGTGCAGGATGGGGAACTGTCTGACGACAACTGATATATCAGAATGGAAGGAGTGTAGTTCACCAGGCGCGGCTGGTCAAAGGTTCTCGGCCTGCCGACGTTGATGGCGACCGGGGGCGCCGAGTGGGGGTGGATGTCTTCTCGGCGTCAGGGTCGGCCTTGCTTCGTTCGACGCCGAGCCGTCTGTCTCGGGATCTTCCGAGCGGATTGATCGAGTGATGATCCTGTGGCGCAACCTCTTCGACGGATGCGCTGCGCCGAAGCTGCTTCCCGCCCGCCCTCCGGGCAGGGCTGCGACGCGTCGGATTTCGATGGTGCATCTCCACTTGACACTGCCCTATGGCGATTGTCACACTGTTGCGTAACACACGACGTGTTTCGCATTGCACAACAGAGAGGCTTTCAATGCTCGAGGTCTGCCCACTAGCGTCCCTCCCTCGCGGTGACGCACGCCGTGTTGATGCCTCCCCGCCCATCGCGGTGTTCCACACCGACGATGGTGAGGTGTTCGCCGTCGACGACACGTGCTCGCACCAGGACGCTTCGTTGGCAGATGGCTGGCTCGAAGGCTGCGAGGTCGAGTGCCCGCTGCATGCCTCGAAGTTCAACCTTCGGACCGGGGCGGTCGATGCGCCGCCCGCGAAGCTTCCCGTGCGGACTCATGAGGTCGTGATCGAGGACGGCGTGATCTACGTCGAGCTCAGCACCGAAGCGCCCAACCTGCCACCCGACATCCGGAGCCGTCTCGACGCGGAGGGGAAAGCATGAAGAGCATTGCAATCATCGGCGCATCGCTCGCCGGTCTCTGTGCTGCGCGTGCCCTGCGCGCGCAGGGCTTCGCCGGTGAGCTGAACATCGTCGGAGCGGAGAGCAACCGGCCCTACGATCGTCCGCCGCTGTCCAAGGAGTATCTGGCCGGCGACATCGACCAGGCTTCTCTGACTCTCGAACCGGATGACGAAGACCTGCAGGCGAACTGGCTTCTCGGACTGTCCGCAACGAATTTCGATGCCGGCACCCGTAGCGTCACGCTCAGCGACGGCTCCCAGCTGAGCGCCGACGGCTTCGTCCTCGCGACCGGTTCGCGTGCGCGGCCGTGGCCAGGGACCGAGCATCTCGCCGGTGTGCACGTCCTCCGTACGATCGAGGACGCAGACCGGCTGCGCGCCGACCTCGTCTCCGGCGCCCGACTGGTGGTCATCGGTGCAGGTTTCATCGGCGCCGAGGTTGCCTCCACAGCGCGCAAGCTGGGACTGGATGTCACGGTCGTCGAAGCCGCTCCGTCACCGCTCATCGGCCCGCTCGGTCCGCAGTTGGGAACGGCTGTGGCCCGCTTCCACGGCGACAACGGCACCGCCCTCCACTGTGGTGTCGGAGTCGCAGGGTTGACCGGTACCGACCGGGTGACCGGCGTCGACCTCGCCGACGGTCGCCACGTTCCCGCTGACGTCGTCGTCGTCGGGATCGGGGGCATACCGAACATCGAATGGCTCGAGGGAAGCGGCATCGAACTCGGCAACGGTGTGCTGTGCGACCGGGGCGGCGCTACGTCGATTCCGCATGTCGTCGCGGTCGGTGACTGCGCGGCATGGATGGACGCCTCGGGCGCTCACCGTCGCGTCGAACACTGGACCGGGGCCTCGGAACGGCCGGCGATCGCGGTGTCGACTCTCCTCTCCGGCGAGTACCAGGGCCAGCATGTCAAGCCACCGTACTTCTGGTCGGACCAGTACGGCGCGCGCATCCAGTTCGTCGGAATCGCCGGACCGGACGCAGAATTCACCATCGAAGAGGGCAGCCTCGACGCGGGTAGTTTCCTCGCCGTCTATCGGCGAGACGGGAACCCGGTTGCGGTCCTCGGCGTAGATCAGGTTCGTCTCTTCACCCGCTGGCGCCGCCAAATCTCCGCTCAGCCGACCCCGATCTGAACAACCTTCTCAGCCCACGGATCCACGAGATCACACACTAAGGGAGACCCCCAGTGACAACCACGCACCTGCCTGAGAGCCTCATCTCCACGCTCCCGGGAAACTATTACACCGACAGCGACATCTTCAAGCTCGAGCAGGAGAAGGTCTTCGAGGAGATGTGGTTCTGCGCTGTGCGGGCCGCGGACCTCGACAAGCCCGGCGCATTCAAGACCGTCCAGATCGGGCGGGAAAGCGTCATCGTGACTCGATCCCGGACAGGTGAGATCCGGGCCTTCCTCAACATCTGCGCCCACCGCGGCGCCCGGCTGTGCACGGAGGAGAGCGGAGAAGTCAAGCGCTCCTTCCAGTGCCCGTACCACGCATGGACCTACGACCTCGACGGCAAGCTCGTCGCGGCACCGAACCTGACCAAGATGCCCGACATCGACCGCGTCGAGTACGGGCTGAAGAACGTGGCGGTCCAGGAATGGATCGGCTACGTCTGGCTCAACCTGGCCGACGAGCCGACGTCCTTCGACACCACCGTCGTTCAGGACATCCGCGACCGGCTCGGCGACGTGGAGTCGATCGATCGGTACGACATCGCGAACCTGGACCTCGGCCGTCGAATTGTGTACGACGTCAAGGCCAACTGGAAGCTCATCATCGAGAACTTCATGGAGTGCTACCACTGCGCGACGATCCACCCGGAACTGACCGAGGTGCTGCCCGAGTTCGCCGACGGATACGCCGCTCAGTACTACGTCGGTCACGGGGCCGAGTTCGGTGAGGGTGTCGAAGGGTTCACCGTCGACGGCTCCGCAGGCCACGACGTAATTCCCGGCATCGCCGAGGAGCAGGACCGCCGGTACTACGCGATCACCGTGCGGCCGACGGTGTTCGTCAATCTCGTGCCCGACCACGTGATCGTCCACCGGATGTTCCCGCTCGCCGCCGACCACACCATCGTCGAGTGCGACTGGCTGTACCTGCCCGAGGTGGTGGCGACCGGTAAGGACCTCGACCGCTCCGTGGAACTCTTCCATCGCGTCAACCAGCAGGACTTCGACGCCTGCGAGCGGTGCCAGCCTGCGATGGATTCGCGACGCTACCGCGACGGCGGTGTGCTCGTTCCCAGCGAGCATCACATCGGCGAGTTCCACGACTGGCTGCGCGAGAAGATCGCTCACTGACGTCGTGGTGACGAGGCCGCTCGTGGGTTCCGCTCCCTGATGAAGGGAAGGGCAGCGCGATGACGACGGTGGAGATGGGCATTCCCACGGTACGGACGCCGGCCTCTTCGGCGGGGAGGCCGGACGTCGCGCACCTGGTGGACCGCTTCGGCCGGGTGGCCAGGGACCTGCGGGTGTCGATCACCGAGAAGTGCTCGTTGCGGTGCACCTACTGCATGCCGGAGGAAGGCCTGCCCGCCATCCTGGCGGAGCGGTTGCTCACGGCGGACGAGATCGTCCGGCTCGTCGTCGTCGCCGTGCGTCGCCTCGGGGTCCGGGAAGTGCGGTTCACGGGCGGCGAGCCGCTGATGCGCGCCGACCTCGAGCGCATCGTCGCCGGCTGCGCGGCGCGGGTCCCGGGTGTCCCGCTGGCGATGACGACCAATGCGGTCGGTCTCGAGCACCGGGCACGCGGGCTCGCCGCCGCCGGTCTGACCCGCGTGAACGTCTCCCTCGACACTGTCGAGCGAGGGCAGTTCGCGAAGCTGACCAGGAGGGACCGGTTGCCTTCCGTGCTCGCCGGAATCCGCGCCGCCGTCGCCGCCGGGCTGTCGCCGGTGAAGATCAACGCCGTGCTCATGCCCGAAACGCTCGGTGGTGCACCGGATCTGCTGCAGTGGTGCCTGGACGAGGGCGTGCAGTTGCGATTCATCGAGGAGATGCCGCTCGATGCCGACCACGAGTGGGCGCGCGAGAACATGGTTCCGGCGGACCGGCTCCTCGCGGTGCTCGGTGAACGATTCGACCTCGGGGAGATCGGTCGGGACGACCCGTCGGCGCCCGCGGAGAAGTGGCGGGTGAACGGCGGTCCGTCGACGGTCGGGATCATCGCGTCGGTCTCGCGGTCGTTCTGCGCCGACTGTGACCGGACCCGGCTCACCGCCGAGGGTACCGTCCGGTCGTGTTTGTTCAGTGACTCCGAGATCGACCTGCGCGGCCCGATGCGGTCGGGCGCGGGCGACGAGGAACTGGCGCTGTTGTGGCGTGGTGCGATGTGGAACAAGTGGGTGGGGCACGGCATCGAAGCCGACGGATTCGCGCCTCCCGTGCGCAGCATGGGAGCGATCGGCGGCTGAATGGGACATATCGGTTGCGGCCGGCCTGTGTGGACCGGACAGGTGCCGGCTCAGTTATGTCATTGGGTGCCAACAGAAGCGGGCGGCGGCAATTAGTGGTACCGAACGGCACGTGTTCGAGAGGCTTTCTCGTACTGCTCGAGTTCCGCCATCCAGCAAAGATTTTCACAAACTCTTGACTCGTTCCAGATTTGTAGGCAATAGTAGGAGAGTGTCCGTGACATCGAAGTACGCAGAACAGTTGCGTGAGGCTGAACTGCGCGTGACCCGGCCCAGGGTCGCGGTACTGGAAGCGGTACAGGCGAATCCGCACGCTGACACGGAGACGATTCTCGGAGAGGTGCGCTCGGTTCTGCCGGGTGTGTCCCGGCAGTCGGTGTACGGCATACTGCACGCGGCGACTGCTGCCGGCCTGGTACGGCGGATTCAGCCATCGGGTTTGGTGGCGCGCTACGAGTCGCGGGTCGGTGACAACCACCATCATGCCGTCTGCCGGTCCTGCGGAGCCATCGCAGACATCGACTGCAGTATCGGCGAGACCCCGTGCCTGAACCTGTCGCTGGGGTACGGATTCCTGGTCGACGAGGCCGAGGTCATCTTCTGGGGACTGTGCCCCGACTGCTCGCCTCACAACTAACCCCACACTTTCACACGCACACGTGAAACAGCCCAGCCCGAAACAGCCCCTTGTGAAAGGAAAGTCGTGTCTGACTCCACCCAAACTCTCGCGGAAGAACACCCGCCGATCGCCGAGGCTCAGACCGAGCCCGCACAGAGTGGCGGTTGCCCCGTCGCACACGGCCGGCTCGCGCATCCCACCCGGGGTGGTGGAAACCGTGACTGGTGGCCGAACCAGCTCAACCTGAAGATCCTGCAGAAGAACCCCGCCGTGCGCAATCCCATGGACGAGGATTTCGACTACGCCGAGGAATTCGCGGGCGTCGACCTCGAGGCCCTGAAGCGGGACATCGAAGAGGTCATGACGACCTCGCAGGACTGGTGGCCCGCCGACTACGGACACTACGGACCGCTGTTCATCCGGATGGCGTGGCACGCCGCGGGCACGTACCGCATCACCGACGGCCGCGGTGGTGCCGGCGGCGGGATGCAGCGCTTCGCGCCGCTGAACAGCTGGCCCGACAACGCGAACCTGGACAAGGCGCGCCTGCTGCTGTGGCCGGTGAAGAAGAAGTACGGCAAGACCGTGTCGTGGGCCGACCTGATCGTCTTCGCCGGCAACGTCGCGCTCGAGTCGATGGGCTTTACGACCTTCGGTTTCGGCGGCGGCCGTGTCGATCAGTGGGAGCCCGAGGAAGACGTCTACTGGGGTCCGGAGCTGACCTGGCTCGGAGACGAGCGCTACACCGGAGAGCGGGACCTCGACAAGCCGCTCGGTGCGGTCCAGATGGGTCTGATCTACGTCAACCCCGAAGGACCGAACGGCAACCCGGATCCCGTCGCGGCAGCACGGGACATCCGAGAGACGTTCGGCCGCATGGCGATGGACGACGTGGAGACGGCCGCGCTGATCGTCGGCGGTCACACCTTCGGCAAGACGCACGGTGCCGGCCCGGCCGATCTGGTCGGACCCGAGCCGGAGGCCGCTCCGCTCGAGGAGCAGGGTCTGGGCTGGAAGAGCGCGTTCGGCACGGGTAAGGGTGGCGACACGATCACCAGCGGCCTCGAAGGCGCCTGGACGCCGACCCCGGCGCAGTGGGACAACAGCTTCCTCGAGACCCTCTACGGCTACGAGTGGGAGCTGTCCAAGAGCCCCGCCGGTGCGTACCAGTGGATCCCGAAGGACGGCGCCGGAGCCGGCACCGTGCCCGACGCCCACGATTCGTCGAAGACGCACGTGCCGGTCATGTTGACGACGGACCTGTCGCTGCGGATCGATCCGGCCTACGAGAAGATCACCCGCAACTGGCTCGAGAACCCGGATCAGCTCGCCGACGACTTCGCCAAGGCCTGGTACAAGCTGACCCACCGTGACATGGGGCCGATCGTGCGCTACCTCGGCCCGCTGGTGCCGGAGGAGACGCTGCTGTGGCAGGATCCGATCCCCGCGCTCACCCATGAGCTGATCGACGCCGGCGACATCGCGACCCTGAAGAGCCGGATTCTCGAGTCCGGACTGACTGTCGCAGAGTTGATTTCGACCGCGTGGGCGTCGGCCTCGTCGTTCCGTAACAGCGACAAGCGTGGCGGTGCCAACGGCGGCCGGATCCGCCTCGAGCCGCAGGCGAGCTGGGAGGTCAACAACCCGGACGAGCTGGCCCAGGTGGTGCGGACCCTCGAAGGCATCCAGAAGTCCTTCAACTCGGCACAGACCGGGAACAAGCAGGTCTCGTTCGCCGACCTCGTCGTGCTCGGTGGTGCTGCTGCTGTCGAGCAGGCCGCGAAGAATGCCGGCTACGACGTGGAGGTGCCGTTCACGCCCGGTCGCACGGACGCGACGCAGGAGCAGACCGATGTGGAGTCCTTCGCCGCGCTCGAACCGGCGGCGGACGGTTTCCGCAACTACCTCGGCGAGGGCAACCGCCTGCCGGCGGAGTTCCTCCTGGTCGACAAGGCGAACCTGCTGAACCTGAGCGCACCCGAACTCACGGTTCTCGTCGGTGGCCTGCGGGTGCTGGGCGCGAACTACAACACCACGTCGGAAGAGGGTGTCTTCACCTCGAACCCCGGCGCGCTGACCAACGACTTCTTCGCGAACCTGATCGACCTGGGGACGACGTGGGCGCCGGCGTCCTCGGGTTCCGAGATCTACGAGGGTCGGGACCGCGTCAGCGGTGAGGTCAAGTGGACCGGAACCCGCGTCGACCTGGTGTTCGGGTCGAACTCGGAGTTGCGCGCCCTCGCCGAGGTCTACGCGGCCGACGACGCGAAGCAGAAGTTCGTGCGCGACTTCGTGTCCGCGTGGGACAAGGTGATGAACCTCGACCGGTTCGAACTCGTCTGATCCTCGACGAGTCTGCGCGGCACCCCTGCGGGAGCTCACCCCTGCAGGGGTGTCGCGCTTTTCGTCTCACCTTTCGCAGTGCCGACGGCTGACGGTCGGTACGCCGGGCCTTCGATGCCCCACCGCAGTGCGTCCGCGCACCGCAGACGTGCCCGAGGCGTGCCGCTGCGGAGTCCGCCACTGCGGAGTTCAGTGCTGCAGAGTTCAATTCGGTGATCGCGAGTCCGGGCTGTCGCCCGCCCCCCCTCGCTGCCCAGCGCGCGTGTGTCCCGTCCACGTCGTACCGATCAGCCCGGCCCGACGGCCGCAGCGTGGTCGATCTTCCTCTGCTGATGACGAACTGATGAGAAGTTCGTATGAACGCCATCTCAGCTCTTGACATACACCCGACAGGTGAGTGTTATATCAGTTATATATCAAGAGCCGGCATCTGCCGGTGCGTTACCGCCAACGGAGGTTCACCATGTTCCGGAGATCGTGTGCACCAGCCAAGGAAGGCCTGAGGGGGACCGCACGCGCAATATTCCGCAGCGACCCTCGGTGTAGTACTGGAGGTTTGCGATGAGTGGTGTTCCCGGCAAGTTGGAGAAGGGGCTCAACGACCGTCAGCTGAGGATGATCGCCATCGGCGGCGTCATCGGCGCAGGATTGTTCGTCGGTTCAGGCGTGGCCATTCGAGACATCGGACCGGCGGCCTTCATCGCATACGCGATCAGCGGGGCCGTCGTCATCATGGTGATGCGGATGCTCGCGGAGATGGCTGTCGCCAACCCCTCGACGGGGTCGTTCGCCGATTATTCCCGCCGGGCGCTGGGGGACTGGGCAGGGTTCTCGGTCGGATGGCTCTATTGGTACTTCTGGGTGATCATCGTCGGGTTCGAGGCAATCGCTGGCGCGAAGATCGTCCAGTACTGGCTGCCGGGCGTACCGCTCTGGCTGTGCGCCCTGGTGCTGCTGATCGCCATGACGGCGACCAACCTCTTCTCGGTGTCCTCCTTCGGTGAGTTCGAATTCTGGTTCGCCGGCATCAAGGTCGCCGCGATCATCGTGTTCCTCGCTCTCGGAAGCGCATTCGTGTTCGGGCTGTGGCCCGGGAAGTCGATGGACTTCTCCAACCTCACCAGCCACGGTGGCCTCATGCCCTACGGGGCCGCGGCGATCACCGCCGGTATCGTCACCGTCATCTTCTCGATGACCGGCGCCGAGGTCGCGACCATCGCGGCCGCCGAATCGCAAGATCCCGAGCGGGCCGTGGCCAAGGCCGCCAACTCTGTCATCATCCGTATCGCGATCTTTTTCGTTACCTCGGTCTTCCTGCTGGCGACGATTCTGCCGTGGAACGACGAGAGCGTCTCCGTGTCCCCGTTCGTCGCCGCATTCACCGAGATGGGGATTCCCTACGCCGACCACATCATGAACGCCGTGGTGCTGACGGCCGTGCTGAGTTGCCTCAATTCAGGGATGTACACCGCATCGCGCATGCTGTTCGTGCTGGCAGCCCGACGCGAAGCCCCTGCGAAGTTGGTGAACGTGACGCGACGTGGGGTACCCGCCGTCGCGATCCTCGCCTCCTCGGTGGTCGGTTTCCTGTGTGTCGTCGCCGCAGCGATATCGCCCGAAACGGTCTTCGCGTTCCTGCTGAACTCGAGTGGTGCGGTCATTCTCTTCGTGTACGCCCTGATCGGCGTATCGCAGATCATCCTGAGGTTCCGGTCCGGATCGTCGCACCTGCGGGTTCGGATGTGGCTGTTCCCGGTACTGTCCATCGTCACCGTCCTGGCAATCCTGGGCGTTCTGCTTCAGATGTACCTGCAGAAGGAATCGCGGTCACAACTCGTACTGAGCCTGCTGTCGTGGGCTGTCGTCGTCGGCTTCTACTTCCTCAACAAGTGGTATGTCGCACGTCGCCCGGTGGCAGAGGAAGTGGTCGGGACAGCGCGGCCGCATCGAGTGCTGGTGATGGCCAACGAGACTGCGAACTCCGCGGAACTGTTGGACGAGTTGCGCCGGATCGGCGCCGACCGCGAGGCCAAGTACTTCGTCACCGTGCCCGAGAGTCCGATCGAGACCGGAGTCGCCGCAACGCACGGTCCGCTCGACGTACGAGCGGCAACACAATCGGCGGCGCAGAGCCGGTTGGACTACACACTCACCACACTGCGTGCCGACGATCTCGACGTCGACGGTGCACTGGGTGATTACCGCCCGCTGCGCGCGCTCGCGGAGTCCGTGGACGACTTTCATCCCGATCGAATCGTGATCGCGACACTGCCGCCGGACGAGTCGATTTGGCATCGTTTCGATGTGGTCGATCGGGCACGGGCCGAACACCCGGCAGTCCCGGTGACCCATGTGGTGGCCACGCCGGTGAGACAAGAAGAGAATGCGTAGTGACGATCATCGCCGCTGCGGTCATCGAGCGCGGACTGCCTTCGGGGCAATCGCGCCACGCGGCTGTGCCCCGCGTTCCACGCAGGTACCGGTGATGATCGTTCCCCGGCGCGGCGCCCCCACCAGGTAAGGCGGTCAGCGCACCATCTCGCTACGGATGGCGTCCTGGACCTTCCCCCGAGTTGCGGCGATGCTGCCCGCCATCTCGGCGAGATCTGCGCTTCGGTTGAGCGACTCGGTGTGTTGCGACAGCTCCTCGAGTTGTCGCAACACGTCCGGGCCGGCGACGACCTTCGCCTGGCTGAGCAGGCCGTCCAATTCTTCGGTGTCGATCGACTCCACCTCGGCAGCGGGATTCGGCGCCCCCGCGTGTGCTTGTGCTGCGAGGCGAGCCGTCGCTCCCAGCAACTCGGCATAGATGGCGAGCCGCAGTTTCATGAGCTGGTCTTTCCTCGCATTCTTGCTGCGTAGTCGTTCCGCGATCCACGGTGAGACGGCCGTGCCGATTATCCCGGCGATGCCCATCCACATAATCGGATTCACGATCCGTCCCTCCAGTACAGCAGTCGTGCAGAAATGCGGAACGCTCCCGCTCAGTTCTCGTTGTCGCCGAAGATGGCTTTGGCTTCGAGGTATTCGGCGAGGCCGAATTTGCCGAACTCGCGGCCGTTGCCTGATTGTTTGTAGCCGCCGAAGGGCGCATCGAACGCCAGCGGTGCTCCGTTGAGGTGGACCATTCCGGTCCGCAGCTTCCGGGCGACGTTCCGTGCGCGCTGTGGGTCGCGCGAGGAGACCATTCCGGAGAGCCCGTACGTGGTGTCGTTCGCGATGCGGATTGCGTCGGCTTCGTCCTCGTAGCCGATCAGCATCATGACGGGGCCGAAGATCTCCTCTCGTGCGATGGTCATATCGTTCGTGACGTTCGCAAAGACGGTGGGCCGGACGAAGTATCCGGCGGAGAGTCCGGCCGGACGGCCGACACCGCCTGCGACGAGTGTGCCGCCCTCGTCGATGCCCGTCTGGATCAGACGCTGGACCTTGTCGAATTGTGCTTGTGACACAAGGGGACCCACGGTGGTCCCGTCGGCGTCGGGAGGCCCGACGACGATCTTCTCGGCAGCCGCCTTCGCGATCGCGCAGGCTTCGTCCATGCGGTCCGACGGGACGAGGATACGAGAGCCGGCGTTGCAGGACTGGCCCGCGTTGACGACCACGCCCATCACGTCCCGGGTGATGACTTCGTCGAAGTCCGCGTCGACCAGCACGATGTTCGCCGACTTGCCGCCGAGTTCCTGCGCAACGCGTTTCACGGTCGGTGCAGCATTCCGCGCGACCTCGACACCGGCACGGGTCGATCCGGTGAACGACACCATGTCGACGTCCGGGTGCCTCGACAGGGCGGCTCCGACCGTAGGTCCGTCACCGTGAACAAGGTTGAACACCCCGGCCGGGACACCCGCTTCGTGAAGTATCTCGGCGAAGATGATCGCATTGAGCGGCGCGATCTCGGACGGCTTCAGCACCATCGTGCAGCCGGCGGCCAGCGCGGGCGCGACTTTCGCGGCGATCTGATTGACGGGCCAATTCCACGGTGTGATGAACGCGCACACGCCGACCGGTTCGTGCACGACGGTCGTGGTGCCGATCTTCTCCTCGAATTCGAACCTGCGGAGCGCATCGAGGGCGGCGGCAAGGTGTGCCATGCCGCACGGTGCCTGAGCGGTCGCGGCGAGCCCGGCAGGTGCGCCCATCTCCTGGGTGATGGTCGTGGCAAGGTCGTTCATTCGCCGCCCGTAAACCTCGATGACTCTGCTCAGCAACTCGATTCGGTCGGCACGTGTCGTCGACGCGTAACTGTCGAAGGCTGTGCGCGCGGCCGTGACGGCTCGATCGACGTCCTTCTCGTCGCCCAGCGCAATGGTGGTGATGGCCATTTCCGTCGCAGGGTTGACGACGTCGAGCGTGTCGGTGCCGATCGGCTCGACCCACTCGCCGTCGATGTAGAACTTCCGGGTGTTCTGCATGGTGCTCCCTCGTTGTCCGCCGTCCGGGTGTTCGCGGCATGTGACAACAATGGCTTCTCGCCGCTCGGACGTCTGTCCGCCGACGGGGCCTTCTCCGGGGTGAATGCGTTGTCCTCCGATCGGGGGACAACCCCGTTGCCGGGTGGGTCTAGTCCTCGTGGGGGGAGGGGTCGGGGATCTCGTCCTTGCGGTAGTTCGGGAGCCGGCTCGCGGGCACCATGGCGATCGCGCTGAGCCCTGCCAGGGTGAGCAACCCGATCTTGAGGGCGTCGAGGCGGGCGTCGATATTGATCTGCACGGCGGCGTCGACCTGCACGTCGGAGGCGGTGGTGGCGTCGAGAATCTCCTCGAGGCGGTCGTTGCTGATGAAGTTGATGTTGTCGAGGTCGACCTGTGCAACGAGGTCTTCGGGTAGGTCGACGTGGCCGGCCACTGCCTGCCCGACGCCGATCGACAGCAGCGTCACCAGGAGCGCGCCGGCGAAGGCCGTGCCGACGGCGGATGCGAGGTTCTGGGTGGTGCCGCGTACCGACCCGACGTCGCCCGCCAGTTCCTTCGGGGCAGCCGTGACCAGCACGTTGAAGACGAGGGTGACGAGGGCGCCCTGTCCGATGCCGAAGACGATGAGCCCGAGGATGGTCGGGACGGTCTCCCAGTTGTTGGTCACCACGAACGAGAGCCAGATCAAGGCACCGGTGGTCAGTGCGAAGGAGAAGCGTGCGATGACGCGGGGGCTGAACCGGCCGTAGAAGCGGACGACGAGCATGGCGGTGACGAACACGGTGATGTTGAACGGCATCATCGCGAGCGAGGTGTCGAACGGGGTGCGGCCCTGGACGATTTGAATGTAGAGGGGCACGGTGAAGTTCAGGGCCGCTTCGAGTGCGACGACCACGAACATCGCATACACGGCCGCGCGCTCGGTGGGCGCCGACACCACCTCGAGACTGATCAGGGGCACTCGGCCACTGTCGGCGCGCCGTCTGGTCCAGACGAAAAACGCCTGCCCGAGGATGATTCCCAGCACGATCAGCACCGGGGCGCCGGAGACGCCGAGCACGCTGAAGGGCGCGTTGGGGGATGCCGTCAGCAGACCCCACGAGTTCAGATTGTTGAAACCCAGCGTCAGCGACACGACGGCGATACCGATGATGAACGCGCCGACGATATCGATGCTGATGGTGTCGTTGCCGCGATCGGAGCGAAGCGTGAAGCTCAGCAGGAACACCGCGACGGCGACGACGATGAGGATGGCGAAGACGGGCCGCCAGCCGACGAGAGTTCCCAGTGCGCCACCGATCAGGAACGCGGACAGTCCGGAGAACGCACGTGCCGATCCGAGTGATCCGATCGCGGTGGCCTGCTGGGTGTCACGATAGTTCTCGGCGATGAGGGCGACGAGGGCGGGCACGATGATCGCCGCCGAGGCCCCTGCGAGCGCTTGCGCGGCGATCACCCAGCCGATACTCGGTGCGAGAACCATCATCAGTTCCGCGACAGCGAACACGGCGACCATGATGCGGAAGATCAGCACCCAGCCGACTCGCTGTCCCAGCTTCGCACCCACCATCACCAGCGCCGCGACCACCAGGCCGTAGGTGACGATCGCGGTGCTCACCGTCGTCGGGGGCACGCCGAAATCCTCGACCATGCCACCCAGCGAGACCGGCAGTGCCGCGACGTTGAACGACATGAGCACCTGCGCCAGGGCGAGTCCGATCATCGGACGCCACGACGCCTTCACCTGCTCGCCGGGATCACGCGGGCGGGACGTATCGGCGGGGATCGTCATGCTGACCTGCTT
Organism: Rhodococcus sp. P4_B6; assembly: GCF_056402215.1. NCBI lineage: Bacteria > Bacillati > Actinomycetota > Actinomycetes > Mycobacteriales > Nocardiaceae > Rhodococcus > Rhodococcus sp. P4_B6. The sequence goes on from NZ_JBFUHV010000076.1 coordinate 16,123, forward strand.
TCACGCGGAGGGTGGGGCCCGGACGCGAAGACGTTCAATCCGAGAGTCCGGGACAGGTAGGCGGTTGCCCGCTGCCCCCGAACGCTGTTGCCCGCGGAATCGAGCCGCGGGGAGAAGGTGGCCAGTCCGGCCTTGCCCGGGGCGATCGTGACGATGCCGCCGGACACGCCGCTCTTGCCGGGCACGCCGATCTCGAACAGCCATTCCCCGGAACGTTCGTAGAACCCGGTGGCGGCCAGCACCGACAGCGTGTCGCGGCAGATCGACTCGTCGACGACGCGTTCTCCCGTCACCGGGTTGACGCCGCCGTCGGCGAGAGTCGCGCCCATGATTGCGAGATCCCGGGTGTTCACCCGGAGTGAGCATTGTTTGGTGTAGACGTCGACGGCGTCCAACGGGTCGACGTCCAGGCGGCCGTAGCTCTCCAGAAGCTGGGCGATCCCGCGGTTGCGCAGGTTCGTCGCCGCCTCCGATTCGTACACGGTGACGTCGAGCGTCAACCGGCGCCCGGCGAAGCGGGAGAGACCGTCCTGGACGAACTCCCACTTCGCGGTGGGAGTGACCCCGGGAACGAGTGCGGTCGTGGCGATGGCGCCCGCGTTGACCATGGGATTCATCGGATGGCCGTCGTTGAGTTCGAGGGCCACGACGGAATTGAACGCCAGGCCGGTGTTGTTCACCCCGATCCGTACGCCCACCACCTCGTGGCCGATCTCCTGGCAGACGAGCGCGTACGTGAAGGCCTTGGAAATGGACTGGATCGAGAACTCGTGCACCGCGTCGCCGACGGCGTGCACACCCCCGTCGACCTCGGCGACGCAGATCCCGAACAGGTCGGGGTCGACTGCCGCGAGAATCGGGATGTAATCCGCCACGACACCGTCGGTGGCGGCGGCAGATCGCTCGTACGCGCCGTGCAGAAGCGACTCCACGTCGTCCCAGCCGGGCAGAGCTCCGGTCGAGACCCGTTCCGGCACCCCGGTCACGTCCAACTCCATCGAACCCCACCTCCGTCCTGACATTCTCACGCCGGAACACGTTCTTGTCCGGATAAGGACGGACACTGGTGGGCTTTCGACGATCACGCCACCGCTGCAGCATCCGCGCCATCGATACCGTTCAGGTATCGAAAGATCCCAAACAAGTGTTGGACTTGAATCGAAAGCGCTCCTAGCCTTGTGAACACAGCGCACCGACAGTGACGCGATTGCGAACGAGGAGAACGAAACCCATGACCACAGCGTCGCCCCAAGAGATTGCCCACAAGCTCGGCTCCGGTCTGTTGTCGTTCCCGGTCACCCATTTCACGGAGGACCACTCGTTCGACGAGGCCGCGTACCGCGAGAACATCGGCTGGCTCGGGCAGTTCGACGCCTCCGGGTTGTTCGCCGCCGGTGGCACGGGCGAGTTCTTCTCGCTCACCCCACCCGAGGTGGAGCAGGTGGTCCGGGCCGCCGTGCAGGAGGCGCCGGACGGACTTCCGGTCATCGCCCCCGCCGGTTACGGCACCGCGACCGCCGTACAGATGGCCCGCTCGGCCGAGAGCGCCGGCGCGCACGGCATCCTGCTGCTTCCCCCGTACCTCACGGAGGCGAGCCAGGACGGCCTCGTGGCGCACGTCAAGGGGGTATGTGCCGCAACCACTCTCGGTGTGACGATCTACAGTCGCGCCAACGCCGTGTACACCGAGTCGGCCGTGGCGGAACTCGCGGACAGCTGCCCGAACCTGGTCGGTTTCAAGGACGGTGTCGGCAACATCGAGCAGATGACGCGCATCTACGCGAGCCTCGGTGACCGCCTCACCTACGTCGGCGGATTGCCCACCGCCGAGATGTTCGCCCTGCCGTATCTCGCCCTGGGCGTCACCACGTATTCCTCGGCGATCTACAACTTCGTCCCGCAGTTCGCACTCGACTTCTACAACGCCCTCCGCAGCGGAGACAACGCGTTCGTCGTCAACGCCCTCAACGAGTTCGTGATCCCGTACTGCAACCTGCGCAACAAGAAGCAGGGATATGCCGTCAGCATCATCAAGGCCGGCATGAAGGTCATCGGCCGGCCCGCAGGCCCCGTGCGTGCACCGTTGACCGACCTCGACGCCGTCGAACTGGCCGAACTCGCCGACCTGATCAAGAAGGTGAGCTGAACACGACGGTCACCTGCGGCATGGAGCGCGACACTCCGGTCCGGTGACCCTTGCCCGCCGCTCGGCGTCACAGGATGATCGGGGGATGGCCGAACAGATCGACGATTACTTCATCTCTGTCGTGTCGGGGCTTGTCCGCGGGAAAAGCAGCACCGGGGTCCGCCCGGAGGATCCGATCCGGCCCCCGTCCCCGTTGTCGGTGCAGGGCACTCTGGACCTTTTCGACGCCCAGCTCGGCAGCAGGCATCTCGATCTGGCGGCCCGGTGGTTGCGGTCGCAGGGTAAGGGTTTCTACACGATCGGTTCCTCCGGGCACGAGGGCAATGCCGCCGTCGCAGCAGCGCTGCGTCCGACCGATCCCGCTCTGCTGCACTATCGTTCCGGTGGATTCTTCCTCGCGCGGGCGCAGCAGGTGGACGGCAGTGATCCGCTCCGCGACGTCCTCCTCGGTGTCGTGGCCGCGACGGAGGAGCCGATCTCGGGTGGACGGCACAAGGTGTTCGGCCGCCACGATCTCGGCATCATTCCCCAGACCTCCACCGTCGCTTCGCATCTGCCGCGGGCAGTTGGTGTCGCCTTCTCGATCGCCCGGGCACACAAGCTCCACCTGTCCTCGCCGTGGCCCGCCGACGCGGTGGCCGTGTGCAGTTTCGGGGATGCGTCGGCGAACCACTCCACCGCCGTCGGCGCGATCAACACCGCCGTCCACTCGGCCTACCAGGGGTTGCCGCTCCCGTTGCTGTTCGTCTGCGAGGACAACGGGATCGGGATCAGCACCAAGACACCGACGGGATGGATCGCCGCGAATTTCGGTGAGCGGGCGGGTCTGGAGTACTTCGAGGCGGACGGTTCCGACCTGCCGGCGGCGTACGCCACCGCGAAGAGGGCCGCCGACTGGGTGCGCGGGCACCGCAAGCCGGCGTTCCTGCATCTGCGGACCGTCCGGTTGATGGGTCACGCCGGATCCGATCTCGAGTCCGCGTACCGGACGTCCGCCGAGATCACCGCAGACTTCGACCGGGATCCGGTGCTGTGCACCGCAAGACTTCTGATCGAAGGCGGACACCTCGGCCCCACCGAGATCCTCGCGCGCTACGAGGACACACGCGCGGAGGTTCTCGGTCTCGCCCGGGATGTCGCCGAGCTATCTCAACTGGACAGTCCCGCGGCGGTGATGAGGCCCCTCATCGACACCGCCGAGCAGGCGACCGCGGCGGTGCCGGAGCGCGTCGACCCGGCCGAGCGCGCGGAGTTTGTCGGATCGCCGCTGCCGGAGGAGGAAGGCAGGCTGACCCTCGCCCTGTCGATCAACCGTGCCCTGCTCGACGTGCTCGCCCGCTGCCCCGAGGCGCTGGTGTTCGGTGAGGACGTGGCCCGAAAGGGCGGGGTGTACGGGGTGACCCGGGGTCTGATGAAGAAGGCCGGGTCGGCGCGCGTATTCGACACCCTGCTCGACGAGCAGGCGATCCTGGGTCTTGCGCTGGGTGCGGGGGTGTCCGGGTTGTTGCCGATCCCGGAGATCCAGTATCTGGCGTATCTGCACAATGCGGCCGACCAGATCCGCGGGGAGGGTGCGACGTTGCAGTTCTTCTCCGACCGGCAATACCGCAATCCGATGGTGGTGCGGATCGCCGGATACGGGTATCAGAAGGGCTTCGGCGGGCACTTCCACAACGACAACGCCGTCGCCGCACTGCGCGACATCCCCGGCGTGGTGGTGGCGTCGCCGTCCCGCCCCGAAGACGCCGCGGCCATGATGCACACCTGTGTGGCGGCGGCGCGCACCGCCGGCGCGGTGTGCGTGTTCCTGGAACCGATTGCGCTGTACCACATCCGGGATCTGTACGACGACGGCGACGGGCTGTGGCTGGCACCGTACCCGGACCCCGCGACGCAGGCCGAGAACCACGTCCCGATCGGCTCGGCCCGCACCTACGGTGACGGCACCGACCTGACGATCGTCACCTACGGCAACGGTCTGCGGATGAGCCTGCGAGTCGCGCGAAAGCTCGAGCGTGCGCACATCGCCGCCCGGGTGGTGGACCTGCGCTGGCTCGCACCGCTGCCGGTGCAGGACGTCGTCCGGGAGGCGCACGCCACCGGCCGGGTGCTCGTGGTCGACGAGACCCGCAAGTCGGGGGGTGTGTCCGAGGGCGTGGTCGCAGCACTGGTCGACGAGGGCTTCACCGGGCCGCTCGCGCGGGTGACGAGCGAGAACAGCTTCATCCCACTCGGCGACGCCGCGCTCGAGGTGCTGCTGTCCGAGGACACCGTCGAGGCCGCGGCGATCACACTCGTGAGCCGCTAGCACCGGCATCCCTCGCGCTTCGGTATGACGGCAACGTCAACCGGTATCCCCTCCGCCATTGCCAAGCCGTCGTGCGGTCGGGCATGTTCGAACTGCATCTCTCCACACCGGCGGACAGGAACATTTCATGAGTGGCGATCAGCTACCCCACATCGTGGTGATGGGGGTGACCGGCTGCGGGAAGACGACAGTCGCGCAGCAACTTTCCGCACTGACCGGCCACCGGTTCCTCGATGCCGACGATCTGCACCCGCAGTCGAACGTCGCGAAGATGGCCGCCGGCATCCCGCTGACCGACGACGACCGGGCCCCGTGGCTGGGAGTCGTCCGGGACCGGCTGCAGGAGCTGTCCGGGCAGGGGCGCCGCGGTGTGGTGGCGTGCTCGGCGCTGCGGCGCAGCTATCGGACGATCCTCGGCGACGTCTCCGACCCGGTGCTGTTCGTGCACCTCACGGGAGACCAGCAGGTGATCCGCGGGCGGATGCAGGCACGGAGCGGGCACTTCATGCCGCCTGCACTGCTCGATTCCCAGTTCGCGCTCCTCGAACCGCTCGACTCCGACGAATTCGGTGTCGCCCTGGACGTCGCACCGGCGCCGGACCTGATCGCCCGGGCCGCCGTCGAATACCTGCACGAAGAACGAAAGGTCGCCACACAGTGAGTTCGCATCGGAGCTTCGACGTCGAGGGCAAGATCGCGCTCGTCACGGGGTCGAGCCGGGGAATCGGTTTCGCACTGGCCAACGGGCTCGCCGAGGCGGGCGCGGAGGTCGTGCTCAACGGACGCGACGCGGCAGCCCTCGCGCGCAGTCGCGACGAGATCGTGAACGCCACCGGCGCGACGGTCCACACCTGCGCCTTCGACGTGACCGCTCCCGAGGAGGTCGCCGCCGCCGCGAAGCGGGTCGAGAACGAGATCGGCCCCGTCGAGATCGTCGTCAACAACACCGGCGTCCAGCACCGCAGCCCCCTGCTCGAGTTCGGCGACGACGACTTCCGGCGTGTTCTCGACACCAATCTCAGCAGCGCCTTCTTCGTCGGCCGCGAGTTCGCGCGGGCGATGGTCGAACGCGGGCACGGCAAGATCGTCAACATCTGCTCCGTGCAGAGCGAACTCGGCCGGGCGGGCATCGCCCCGTACGCCGCCAGCAAGGGTGGGCTGAAGATGCTCACCCGCGGAATGTGCGCCGACTGGGCACCATTGGGACTGCAGGCCAACGCCATCGCACCCGGCTACTTCGACACCCAGCTCACCGAGGCGCTCGTGAACGACGCCGAGTTCAGTGCGTGGCTCACGAAACGCACGCCCGCCGGACGGTGGGGACGCACGGACGAACTCGTGGGTGCGCTGCTCTTCCTCTCCTCGCCGGCGTCGGACTTCGTGAACGGCCAGATCCTGTATGTCGACGGCGGACTGACCGCCGTAGTCTGATCCCCACCCGACCGACTCGAAAGACGAAGATGCCGAACACTGCAACGCCCCGCATCCACCTCGGACCGAACCCCGACGCAGCCCTGATACGCGGGATCGAGAGGGGCGGCGGCGTACTCGCCCCGCTCGACGACGCCGAGGCCGTCGTCTGGGCGCAGGGCCCCGACACGTTTCCGGCGGAACTGCCGGATTCCGTGCGCTGGGTGCAGCTGCCCTCGGCGGGGGTGGAGCCCTGGATCTCCGCGGGAATCGTCGACACCGACCGGGCCTGGACGTCCGCGGCCGGCGCCTACGCCGGCAACGTCGCGGAACACGGTGTCCTGCTGCTCCTGGCCGGGGTTCGGGCCCTCACCGAGCAGGTGCGCGCGACGTCGTGGCGCAAGGCCGAGTTCGACCCGCAGGTGGGCACGCTGCGCGGGGCGACGGTCGCCATCGTCGGCTGCGGCGGCATCGGTCGCGCGATGATCCCGCTGCTCGCCGCGTTCGGCGCCGACGTGCTGGCGGTCACTCGCTCGGGCACCCCGGTCCCGGGTGCGTCCGAGACGCTGCCGGCCGACCGGACCTCGGAAATCTGGTCCAGAGCAGACCATTTCGTCATCGCCGCACCGGCGACGTCGGCCACCGCCCACCTCGTCGACGAGACCGCGCTCGCACAGATGAAATCGACGGCGTGGATCGTCAACGTGGCGCGCGGTTCCCTCATCGACACCGAGGGTCTGGTCCGCGCGCTGCGCGCCGGGTCGATCGGCGGCGCCGCACTCGACGTCACCGACCCCGAACCGCTGCCCGACGGGCATCCGCTCTGGACCCTGCCGAATGCGATCATCACCCCACACGTCGCGAATCCCGCGACCGGACTGACCGGGTTGCTCGCCGATCACGTCGCGACCAACGTCGAACGCTTCGCCGCGGGCGCGCCCCTGCTGGCGCCGATCGATCCGGCCCGGGGTTACTGAGGGCCGCGTTCGGCTTCCGAACTGGTCCTGATGTAGTTGGACACGACACTGCGCAGCACCTCGCGCACCGCCTCCGCCGGTCCGGACAGCGGCTGATTGGCGGGTGTCCCGAGGGAGACCTGGACTTCGATCGACGGTTCGATGCGGCGGAGTTCCAGGTTCTCCACGTTCATGATCCGGCGTGCCACCGAGAACGGTAATACCGTCGCGCCCAGTCCGTTTCGGACGGCCTGCGCCATCAGCGTCACCGATTCCACCTCGCCGACCACCCGTGCGTGCTCGAAGGCGTGCTCGTACGCCTGCTCCACCACCTTGCGGATCGTGTGCATCGGGCCCGGCAGCAGCAGTGGCAGATCGACGAGATCCTTGATGGCGACGGCCGTCCCGGTGTCGCCGGGCAGTCCGGTGCCCGCCGGGGCGACGACCATCAGTTCCTCGGTGAGTAGACGCTCGAAGTTGACGCCCTTGATCGGCCCGGCGTCGTACAGCAGGGCCATGTCCATCCGGCCCGTCATCATGGCCTCGCTGAGCACACCGCCGAAATTCTCGTTGACGTGCAGAAGGATGCTGGGGTACCGCGACCGCACCGCGGTGAGCAGCGGCAACGCGATGGAGCTGACGGTGCTGTACGGCGCGAGTCCGACGGAGACACCGCCCGCCAGTTCCCGGCCGACGACGCTCACCTCGGCCTGAGCGCTCTCCACCTGCCGCAGGATCACCTGTGCGTGCCGGTACAGCGCGCGCCCCGCGTCGGTGGGTTCCACTCCCTGCTTGCTGCGGATCAGCAGTTGCTGACCGAAGTGCGTCTCCAACGCCGTCATCTGCTGGCTGAGCGCCGGCTGCGCGATGTGCAGTATGTCCGCCGCCCGCGTGATGGATCCGGCGTCGACGATGCGGACGAATGAGAACAAGCGTCGGGTATCCACGAGCGATCTGCCTTTCTGACGATGCGGCGACGCAAGCACGCCGCGGTTTCGAGAAGGTTGCCGGGCGGAAACACCGCTGTAGCCAAGTGCGGGGCCCGATTCTTCCGTCTTTGCATCGTCGCTGTTCAAACACCATAGACGTTCGTTATCGCCTCACGTAAAACAGGTATTAACCGCCTGAACCGGAACCTGCGTAGCGTCCGTTTACATCGAAAGTTCACTGGAACGGCACCCGCGGTTCCACTGCAGGCCCCCCTTGGAGGCACCGTGACTGTCAAGATCGATCTCGTCGCCGACCTCGGCGAGAGCTTCGGCGCTTGGACGATGGGCGACGACGACGCACTGCTCGACGTGCTGACGTCCGCCAACGTCGCGTGCGGCTTTCACGCCGGCGACCCCAGGACCATGGATGCGACGGTCCGAGGGTGCGTCGCCCGCGGAATCGGCATCGGCGCACACCCCAGCTTCCCCGATCTCGCAGGGTTCGGCCGGCGCGCGATGGACCTCACCGCCGACGAGGTCCGCACGGACGTTCTGTACCAACTCGGCGCACTGCACGCCTTCGCGACGGCCCACGGCACATCGCTCTCGCACATCGCACCGCACGGTCGGTTGGGAAATCTCGTCGCGACCCGCGCCGACTACGCGGGCGCCGTCGTCGATGCGGTGGAGGCGTTCGACCCGCGGCTCATCGTGCTCGCCCAGGACGGGGAACTCGCCGACCACGCCCGTGCGCGGGGGCTCCGGGTGGCCATCGTCGCCATCGTCGACCGTGCATACCGGGCGGACGGCACCCTGGTACCGCGGTCCGAGGCCGGCGCCGTGATTCACGACCGGGACGCTCTGGTGTCGCGCACGGTGCAGATGGTGACCGAAGGGGCCGTCGACGCCGTCGACGGCACGCGCATCCCGATCGAGGCAGACACGGTGCTGCTGCACGGCGACGGCGCCGACGCGGTAGGCAACGCGCGGGCGATCCGGGAGGCACTGCTGCACGCGGGCGTCGTCATCGCCCCCGTCACCGAGGTCCTCGAGGCCAGGGCCGAGAAGGAGTCCGCGTCGTGTCCGGCGTGACGTGCACCCGGCCGCACCGCGACTTCGTCCTCGCGGACTGCGGGGACTCCGCGGTCCGCCTGACGTCGCTGTCCCCCGATGCGGAGGAGCGCTGGCAGGCCGTCCACACGGTCGCCGCCGCGCTCGACGCCCGCGACGACGACGTCGCGGTCACCGGCATCATCCCCACCTACGACTCACTGCTGGTCGAATTCGACTGTGCTGCAACGACGCATGACGCCATCCACGCGCTGGTCGAACGGCTGATCGAGCTTCCGGCGCAACCCGCGACGCGCGGTTCGCGACAATTCGAGATCCCGGTCGTCTACGGAGCCGAATTCGGACCCGACCTCGACGACGTGGCGGCACACCTCGCACTCTCCCCGGCCGAGGTGATCCRCCTGCACAGCGCCCGCCCGCTGACCATGCGCTGCTTCGGGTCCCCGGGCGGCGCCCCCATGCTCGACGGCCCCGCGTTCCCGCAGCCCGTTCCCCGTCGCACCATTCCGCGGCCGCACGTTCCGGCAGGCGCGGTGGCGGTCGCGGGCAGGCAGGCCGTCATCTCGGCGCGACCGGCGCCCGGCGGCTGGCCGGTGATCGGCCGCACGCCCCTGACCATCGTCGATCCGTCGACGGAACCGCTGTCCGACTTCCGGCCCGGCGACACGTTCCGCTTCGTGCCGATCACCGCGGCCGAGTGGCCGCTGTACGAGGGGGTCCGGCATGGCTGAGACGATCACCGTCACGACACCCGGGCTCACCTCGATCCAGGATCTCGGACGTCTCCGGGGCTCCCGGTTCGGGCAGATGACCGGGGGAGCCTCCGACCAGTACAGCGCCGACGTGGCGAACGCCCTGGTCGGAAGTCACCGCACCGCGCCGCTGCTCGAAATGGTGGCGATGGACTTCGGCGCCGTCGCAAGCGTCGACCTGCTCGTCGCGGTGACCGGCGCACCGGCGGAGGTCCAGGTCGGGGGTGTCACCCGCCCCCAGTGGGAGCCGTTCGTCTGGACCGCGGGCGAAGAACTCACCGTCCGCGGAATCCACGACGGGCTCCGCGTATACCTCGCCGTGCACGGCGCGATCGCCGCGCCGTCCCTGCTCGGCAGCTGCGCCCCCGACTCGGTTCTCGGTTTCGGCCGGCAACTGACGGTCGGCGAGTCCGTCGCCATCGACGTCGACGGACCGCCGATCGACCACCCCTACTTCCGGGTCCCGCTGTTCCGGCTCGGCGCCGAGCCCGCGACCTTCACCGGCCGCTGGACCATCGACGTCACCGACGGTCCCGACGTGCACGAGTTCGGCGCGTCCGCCGCCCGCTTGTTCGACACCCCCTTCGTCATCGGTGCCGACACGAACCACATCGGTCTCCGCCTGACGCCGACCGATCCGGGGAGCGACGTTCCCCGGCGGGACCGGTCGACGGAAGTGCTCTCCCGCGGGGTACCGATCGGCGCCGTCGAGGTTCCCGCAGGCAACGAGATCCTCGTCCTGCACCGGGGCCGGGGAGTGACGGCCGGATATCCGGTGCTCGCGGTGGTGACCGCCACCGCACTGTCACAGCTCGGCCAGGCGCGCCCCGGCCAGGAGGTGCGGTTCCGAAAGGTGAGCGTCCCCGAAGCCGTGGACGGTTACCGGAGCCAACGACGCTCGATCGCGCTGCTGCGGTCCCGCGTGGCGAGCGCATTCGCCAGTCTTCGGATCCCCACTCACCCAGAAACGACATCCGCCCAGCACCACTCTGTAGCCCAGATGGAGTCAGCATGACCAACGCGATCTCACCCGACACGGCCGGGCACACGCCCGAACACGAGGTGCAACCCCGCCAGCTACGCAAGGTCGTTCTCGCAGGGTGCGTGGGCATCTTCGTCGAGCTCTACGACAACGGCATCTTCGCCTTCATGGCGACCGCCCTGGCCATCGTCTTCTTCGACGTCTCCAAGTCGAGCGACGCGCTGATGCTCGTCTTCGCCGGTTACGCGATCTCGTTCTTCGTGCGACCGCTCGGCGCGGTCGTCTGCGGCATCCTGGGCGACAGGATCGGCAGGCAGAAGATGCTCGTCTTCGTGATCATGCTGATCAGCGTTGCCACCGCGGGCATCGGTGTTCTCCCGACATACGCCGCGATCGGCGTCGCCGCTCCCGCGCTGTTGATTCTCCTGCGCATCCTGCAGGGATTCTCCGTGGGCGGTGAGGCGGCGGGCGCCATGACCTTCCTCGCCGAGCACGCACCGGAGGGCAAGCGCGGACTCATCACCAGCTACGCACAGATCGCGTCGTTCCTGGCCCTGCTCACCGGCACGCTGGTCGCGTTCGCGATGTCGCCCTGGCTCAACGAGGCCGCGATCGAGGGCGGCGGACCGGCGAGCTGGGCGTGGCGCGTCCCGTTCCTCGTCGCGATCCCGATGGGCATCATCGGCTGGTACATCCGGCGGGCGATCAGTGACACCCCGAACTTCGAGAAGCTCAAGGCCGAAGGCGGACTGTCCCGCAACCCGCTGAAGGAAGCGTTCGCGACTCCCGAACACCGCAAGGCGATGCTGCTCGCGCTGTTCATCCCGTTGATGAACGGCTCCGGCTACTACGTGCTCTTCTCCTACATGCCGACGTTCCTCAAGGGCGAGAACATCGGCTTCTCCACCGGCACGGCACTGCTCGTGACCGCGGCGAGCCTGGTGGCGATCTGCTTCGCCATTCCCTTCATGGGCGCACTCTCGGACCGCGTCGGCCGCAAGAGGGTCATCGCCGGTGCGGCGATCGCCATGGCCGTCGGCGCCGTCCCCTGTTACGCCCTGATCGCGACCGGCAACTTCGCGCTCGCGGTGCTCGGAGCCTGCATCATGGCCGTGATCTTCGCCGGCCACACCGCCGTCATCCACATCCTCATCGTCGAACTCTTCCCCACCCGGGTGCGGTACTCGGCGTACGGGCTGGGCTACAACATCTCCTCGGCAGTGTTCGGCGGCACCGCGCCCCTGCTGATGACCTGGCTGATTCCGCAGTTCGGGATCTACGTCCCCGCGGTCTACGCCGTCGTCACCGCACTGGGAACCCTCATCGCCGTCAGCACCGTCACCGACCGGGCGCACGTGCCGCTCCGTGACACGCTCTGACGGATCCAGACTCGGCCCGGTGGTCTCCTGACCACTCGAAGACCACCGGGCTGCACCAACTTTCACCACCAGCAAGGCAAGGGAGCGTCATGCCATTCAACGACTACCGGACCGCACTCGTCACCGGCGCCAACACCGGAATGGGCGCCGCGGTCACCGAGATCCTCACCAAGCGGGGTCTCACCGTCTACGGCGTCGCCCGCAACAAGGAACGGCTCGACGAGGTCGCGGAGAAGACGGGCATGATCCCGCTCGCCGTCGACATCACCGAAATCGACGCCCTCAGCGCCGCCGTCGAGGGCCTCGAGATCGACGTGCTGATCAACAACGCGGGAGTCTCGGCCACCGGCAACATCCTGGACGCGTCCGCCGACTCGGTCGACGCCATGGTCGACGTCAACCTCCGTGCGGTGCTGCACCTGTGCCGGCTGCTCATGCCGGGGATGGTCGAGCGGGACCTCGGCCACATCGTGAACATCAGTTCCATCGCCGGCCTGTACAACTTCTACGGTCACACCGCCTACCACGCCACGAAGGCCGCGGTGCACCAGATCTCGCGGCAACTGCGCAACGACACCATCGGCAAGCGCATCCGCGTGACCGAGATCTGCCCGGGCCGGGTCGAGACCGAGATCTTCGGACGCAACCTGGGCGGCTCCCCGGAGGCGATGAAGGAGGCGTGGGAGACGTATTACGAAGGCTTCGAATCCATCACGACGAAGGACATCGCCGACACGATCGAGTTCGCGATCGACGCCCCGCGCCACGTCAACCTCGGCCTGATCGAGATCATGCCCACCTTCCAGGTACCGGGTGGTCTCGACTTCGTCCGGCGCAACGACTGAGGCCGGCCGTGACCACTGCGCCGCACCACTCCTCCGCCCCGCTGCCCACCGAGACCCTCGGGGTGGTGGCGCACGCCGCAGGCGACCTGCGTATCGAATCGGTGCCCCTCCGGCGGCCCGAACCGTCCGAGGCGGTCGTCGAGATCGCCTACGGCGGCATCTGCGGATCCGACCTGCACTACTGGACGCACGGCGCCGCCGGCGAGTCGATCCTGAAGGCCCCCATGCTGCTCGGCCACGAGGTGGTGGGAACGGTCGTGCAGGCCGCCGCGGACGGGACCGGCCCCGCCGCGGGTGACACCGTGGCCGTGCACCCCGCGACCCCCGGCGGTCGCGGCGCCAGGTTCCCCGACGACCGTCCGAACCTGTCGCCGGGATGCACCTACCTCGGCAGCGCGGCGCAATTCCCGCACACCGAAGGGGCATTCGCGAAGTACGCGGTGCTGCCGTCGCGGATGCTGCGGCGACTGCCGGCGAACCTGCCGCTGCGCACCGCCGCCGTCGCGGAACCCGCCGCCGTGGCGTGGCACGCCGTGGCCCGCGCGGGCGACGTGGCAGGGAAGAGCGCGCTCGTCGTGGGGTGCGGCCCCATCGGCGCCCTCGTGGTGGCCGTCCTCCGCCGGGCCGGTGCGAGCGAGATCACCGCGGTCGACGTGCACGACTATCCCCGCACGGTCGCGAAGGCGCTCGGCGCGGACACGACGCTGGACGCCGCCGACGCCGTGAGCATCGCCGCCGTCGACGCCGACGTCGTCGTCGAGTGCTCCGGCAACCGCTTCGGACTCGAATCGGCCATTCGCGGCGCGACGCGCGGCGGCAGGATCGTCATGCTCGGACTGCTCCCCACCGGGCTTCAGCCCGCTCCGCTGTCGCTCGTCATCACGCGGGAACTCGAACTCGTCGGTTCCTTCCGGTTCAACGACGAGATCGATGCGGTGCTCGAGGCTCTGGCGGACGGCAGCCTGAACGTCGAACCGGTGATCAGTCACGAGTTCGGCATCGAGGACGGCCTCGAGGCGTTCGCCGTCGCGAAGGACGCGTCCGCGTCCGCGAAGGTGTTGCTGGCGTTCTGATCTCAGTCATGCCGAACGGCTATCACCCGACACACAATCGGTCTTGTACAGGTGTGGTCCCCACCCGATAGCGTGGGTGTCGAGATACCGCCCCCGACTTCCCTGCTTCTTTCGTTCCCACGCCCTCTACCAGGAGGAACTATGTCCACCTTCGTTCCAGCAGCGCGAGTCGACCAGATGCGTGAGTCGCCGAGTGTGGCAGCCGCGCAACGGGTTCGCGAACTCCGGGCGTCGGGGCGGGAGATCCTCGACCTGACGGTCGGAGAGCCCGATTTCGACACCCCGGAGCACATCAAGGCCGCGGCCGTGGCGGCGATGGAGTCCGGTCTCACCAAGTACACCCCCGTCAACGGCATTCCCGCACTGCGGGAGGCGATCTCGAAGAAGATGCTGACCCGCACCGGGGTGGAGTTCGCGGACAACGAGATCACCGTCGGCGGAGGCGCCAAGCAGGTCATCTTCCTCGCGCTGATGGCGACGGTGGAGGAGGGCACCGAGGTGATCGTGCCCGCGCCGTACTGGGTGTCGTACCCCGACATGGTGACCGTGCACGGCGGGACACCCGTCGTCGTCGACTGCCCGGAATCCGACCGGTTCCTGCTCACCGCAGAGAAGCTCGAGGCCGCCATCACCACGGCGACGAAGTGGGTCATCCTCAACGCGCCGTCGAACCCGACGGGCGCCGTGTACAGCGAGCACGAACTGGCGGAACTCGCGAAGGTCCTCGACCGGAACCCGCACGTGAACGTGCTCTGCGACGAGATCTACGACGAGATCGTGTTCACCGATTCACCCGTTCCGAACCTGCTGTCGTCCGCGCCGCACCTGCGCGATCGGATCCTGGTCACCAACGGTGTGTCGAAGGCCTACGCGATGACCGGCTGGCGGCTGGGGTACGGCGTCGGGAACAAGGGCCTGATCGGCGCGATCAACAAGCTGCAGTCGCAGAGTTCGTCCTGCCCGTCGTCGATCAGTCAGGCCGCCGCCGCCGAAGCCCTCACCGGGGATCAGAGTTTCGTCACCACGTCCGTCGCGAGCTATCGCGCCCGGCGTGATGTCACGTTCGAATTATTCTCCGGCATAGACGGTCTCGAACCCGTACTGCCGCAGGGCGCCTTCTACCTGTTCGTCGGATGCGCCGGCCTCGTGGGCAAGCGGACACCCGACGGCACACAGCTCGAAAACGACCAGGACGTGGTGCTGTTCCTCCTCGACCACGCGTCGGTGGCCACCATCCAGGGCTCTGCGTACGGGGCCGAATCCTATTTCCGGGTCTCCTTCGCCACGTCCGAGGACGTGCTCAGGAATGCGGCAGCCGCGGTCGAGAAGGCCGTCGCTTCGCTCAGCTGACCCACCCGCCATCACAGAACTACGGAGACATCATGGTTCACGTCACGACGAAGATCGATCGCGCCGACAAGGCCGCCATCGACAGCCTGGGCGCCTTCTCGGCCGCCACCATCCACGAGGCGCAGGGCCGCAAGGGCGCACTGGATTCGGGGATCAAGCCCATCGACCGCGACATGTCGTTCTGCGGGTCCGCCTTCACCGTCGTGTGCCATCCGCGCGACAACATCATGCTCCAGGTCGCCATCAGCTACGCGCAACCCGGTGACGTGCTCATCGTGTCCTCCGGCGACCAGCCGGCGGGACAGTTCGGCGACGTGCTGGCCAATGCGTGTGTGGCGCGGGGCATCAGCGCACTCGTCACGGACGGCGGCGTGCGGGACAGCAGGGAGATCCGCGAACTCGGGTTCCCCGTCTTCTCCAAGCACGTGTGCATCGAGGGAACGGTGAAGGAATCCCTCGGTCCCGTCAATCAGCCGCTGGTGTTCGGCGGCCAGATCATCTACCCCGGCGACGTCATCAAGGGCGACTGCGACGGTGTGGTCGTGGTCCGGCGCGACGAGGTCCAGTTCGCCGTCGACGCCTCCCGTGAGCGGGACGCCGCCGAGGCCGCCTACATCGAGCGGTACAAGAAGGGCGAAACCCCGATCCAGGTCAGCAACCTCGCCCAGGTGCTCGAGGCGAAGGGTCTCACCGTCGACCAGTGAGCCGGCGGTGTCAGTGCCCTCAGGGCGGTGTCAGGGGGACGTCACAGCGTGGACACCTGCTCCCGAGGGGACTTCGTGGAGAAGATGGTCGTCCTCGCCGGGTGTGTCCGACGCTCCGGTCAGTTCGTCGAGGAGGATGTAACCGCCGTAGCCGAGGCCGGCGACGGCGAGGACAGCGGCGTACAGCCGGTCGAGCATCAGTTTCTCCGTATCGTTTTCGGAAACCCCCGAGCCGGGCAAGTATGCCGCGGCGCGGACAGTCGGGGCCCTACCCGATCGGGTAGGTTTACGGGCAGGATTCGACTGACCGTACGGTAGGAAACCCGGCGGGCGCCCTACTTGACGGCGACCACGTCGACCGGACGAATGTCGGGGTCCCTGGCCAGCAGGTCGGGGCCGACGTTGGCCAGAGCGGCGGGGATCGCTCCGCTCAGGTGCGCCTGCCTGCCGTCCTCGTTCTCGAAGGTGTCGAAGATGCCGTACGTGGTGTCGCTGACCTTGAACGCGTACCAGGTGACGGTGCCTTCCTCCGCCGCGGCCAGGGCGCGCCCCTGCTCCAGGAACGCAGCCAGTTCCTCGCCCTTGCCCGGCTTGGCCTCGAGCAGGGCCAGAATTCCTCTGTCGATCGTCACGATGTCTCCTCCTCGTTCGTTCCGACTCGCGTGCACCCACCTACGACGCTACGAGCGTCGAGCGGGTGACCACCACCCCTCTGACACAAGTTGCGACCGGACTGTTCGTCACCTGGTGGTGACTGTTTCGGTCTCAGGGCTGTCAGCATCGACGTCTCGAAGAATCGGTCGAGTCGTGCGGCGGTTCTCGCGTTCGAGGTCTGCAGGTAACGGTCGATGGCGCGCGCCAGACGCACGCGATATTCGGCCGGTTCGACGCCGAAGTCGCGCCTGATCTTGTCGGCCGGTGGATCCCCGATGGGAAGCCACATGACGGCGAGATCGAGAATCTCGTCGTCCAGAGACAAGCGTGGTGGTGTCATCGAGCGGAACTCATCAAGGCCGGCGGGGAGGGGAAGCCGCCGACAGCCTGTTCATAGGTGTGTGCAACGCGCAGAACCGTGGCGTCGTCGAACGTGTTGCCGACGATCATCAGCCCGGTCGGCAGGCCGTCGACGAGCCCCGCGGGAACCGAGCAGGCGGGGTGACCGGTGACATCGAACGGGGCGGTGTTGCCGACCATTGACAGCGCGACGTCGAGGTAGTCGCCCAATGCCACATCTGCAGGCGGGATCTTCTTCGCGGTATAGGGGACGGTGGGCATGACCAGCACGTCGTAGTCCGTGAGCGCGGCGTCGTAGGCCGCGCGCAGTTCCGGGACGAGTTGGCGCGCCATCGCGTAGTACTTTCCGCCGCCGACCTCGAAGGTGTACCGGCCCGACAGCCCCACCAACTTGACCGTCTCGGACAACTCGTGACCGCGCTCGAGGCGCTGAGCGGCGAAATGCGCGATCAGTTCCGGGTCGTAGAATCCGTCGGTGTTCATGCCGTAGGCGTTGCCGTCGAGCATCTGGTACGCGGCACCCTCGGTCGCGATCACGTTCCAGACGTGCATCGCGTCGAGGTGCCACGGAATCGACAYGTGCTCCGCCGCGAGTCCGGCGCTGCGCAGCACGTCGACCGCGGCGTGGACGGCGGCATCGACCTCCGGATCGGACGCTGCGGTGCCGAAGCCCTCGGCCACGACTCCGACGCGCAGCCCGGAGGCCGTTTCGGTGAGCGCCGCCAGGTAGTCGACCGGCTCGACCTGGCGTGATTGCCGTGGATCGGCCCCGTCCGTACCGGCGAGCACACTCAACATGGTGGCCGCGTCGGCGACGGTCCGGGTCATCGGGCCGAGATGGTCGATGGTCCTCTCGATCGGAAATGCACCGGTGTAGGGGACCAGCCCGTGCGTCGGTTTGTGACCCACGATCCCGCAGAATGCGGCAGGAATGCGGATGGAGCCGCCCTGGTCTCCGCCGACGGCCAAATCGACCTCACCGCTGGCGACCAAAGCGCCGGAGCCACTGGAAGATCCACCCGAATTGCGGGTCGTATCCCACGGATTGCGCACCGGTCCCGGCTGCGAGGTGAAACTCCCGCCCGAGAAACACAGATCCTCACATACCGATTTTCCTGCGATCGTGGCGCCGGCATCGAGCAGCCTGCGGACGACCGTGGCGTCCTGCCGCGGGACGAACCCCTCCAGGGTGCGCGATCCGTTCATCATCGGAACACCCGCGACCGCGACGTTGTCCTTGACCGCCACGGTGCGGCCGGCCAGCGGACCCCCAGAGGAGCCGTCGATCGAGGTCGTGACGTACCACGCTCCGAGACGGTTGTGCTCCGGTGCCGGCGGCGCCCAGGATCGCTCGGGGGCCGGTGACGCCGCACGCCGATAGAGCTGCTCGACCGCGATCGGCGCAGTGAGGGTGGCCTCGACGGCGGGGGCGAACTCGTCGAGGTCGACGGCGGACAACCCGAATCGGAAATGCTCGTTCAACGCCGCCAATCGGGCGGAATCGGGTGCAGGCAACGAAGTCATGAAGGTGCGCTCCTCAGCTGTGCAGTGGCGCCCGCGGGCACCTGGTCGAGGGCCGGCTGTCGGTCCGGATGCGACGCAGGACCCGCCGGCATTTCCCGGTGTTCTACGAACCGTAGAAGCCGCCGAACCGCAGCGTTTGTCTCAGAGTGACAGCCCGCTTTGCGCTCAGTGCCAACTTCGCCGCCGAGGCCTGTCTCCAGCGGAAACAGTGGTCAGCTGTCATTGACAGTGACGCCGGATTGCTCTTAGCGTGACGTGCAGGCGAGGGAAAGGGGCTGCTCATGCCGTTGTCGCTCGCACCGGGTGGCGAGCACCGCCGCACGGAGGTGATCCGGACAGCTGCCCTCCGAGACTGGGTCGAGGTGATCAGCGAGACCTTCGTGGCATTGAAGATCAGCCCGGGCGAATCCGATCGCTTCGCGGGGGCGGTCCACACCCGGCGATTCGCGCATCTGCTGGCCGCCGACGTCCTGGCCACACCGCAGACCTTTCACAGGACGCCGCAGCTGACCGACCGGCATCCGCTCGACCTCATGCAGATCGGCATGGTCGTCGCCGGTGAGGGACAACTCGTCCAAGACGGACGAACCTGCACACTGCGGCCGGGCGACTTCGCCATCTACGAATCCTCCCGCCCGTTCACCTGGAACCTGCGACCGGAATGGCACCTCCAGGTATTCACGTGGCCGCGCGGTGCCGTCTCGCTGACCGAGGGTGAGTCGCAGAAACTGACGGCACGGACCGTGCGATCCAATTCGGCAGTAGGACAGCTACTGTCGCCGATGCTCGCCGGACTTCTCGCAGTCGAGAAGGAACCGTCGCCAAGCGGTGCGATGCGGCTGGCGGACGGAATTGCAGACCTGGCAATCACCGCCGCACAGGAAGAGGCTGAGCCGGACGATCCCGATGTCACCGCACGCGACCTCTACGCGAACATGCTCCGGTACATCGAGCGGAATCTCGACGACCCGGACCTGTCCCCGCAGCGCATCGCCCATGCGTTCTTCATCTCCACGAGAACCGTTCACAGAGTGTTCGCTCGATTCGGAAACACCGTGGCAGCCACGATCCGGGCACACCGACTCGAGGTCTGCCGTGACGCGATGCTGTCACCGCGCAACGCCTCCCGTTCGCTGACCGATATCGCCGCGCAGTTCGGATTCATCGATCTGTCGGTATTCAGCCGAGCGTTCGCCACCCGATACGGCGTCAGCCCGAGCAGGTACCGGGAATTGCACCGGTAACCGAAGGCTCCCGGGGGAGCGTTGCGCGATCAGACCGAAGAGAGGTACCGATGCTTGTCAGGTCCGGGTTTGCATTACCCGTGCGGACGACACGGGCCTCCGACTGGGAGGACATGCTGCGCGAGCACTTCGTCGCCCTCAGTGTCTCGGGCATCGAAGACCGCCCCCGGTTCACCGGTGCGGTGCGGTCGTCCGAACTTGCTCATCTCAAGGTGTCCACAGTCCAATCGACCGAGCAACGGATCGCCCGCAGCGGCAGCCTGGCCAGAGCCGACCGTGCCGACTACCTCCAGATCGGGCGGATCCGTCGTGGGCGTGCCGTGGTCACCCAGGATGACCGGGAGTGCGTACTCGATCACGACGACTTCGTCCTGTACGACACGTCTCGCCCTTTCGATTGGCGGATCGACGGGCATCCGGATGACGGTTCGTGGGTGCTCGAGGTCTTCACGTGGCCGAGGAGCTCACTGTCGTTCAGCGAAGCGGAGATTCACGACCTCACCGCGATAGCCTTCGACGGCCGTGCCGGAGCCAGTGGGCTTGTGGGCCGGTTCCTTCACGACATCGTGACGAGCCGGATCGCATCCGATGCCGGAGCGGGGAACGCAATCGTGGACGAGGTCGGCGACCTGGTCACTGCCGTCCTGCGGGCCGTCGGCCGGCCGGTCGGCGCGCCACGTTCGAGTACCTACCGCGCAGCGATCACGATGATCGACGAGAGCCTCGGAGATCCATCGCTCTCGCCGTCCGTGATCGCCTCGGCCCTCGGCATTTCCACCCGGCACCTGCACCGGGTATTCGCCGAGCAGGACACGACGGTATCGCGCGTCATCCGAGTGCGGCGACTCGAGCAGTGTCGCCGCGACTTGGCCCAGAGCACGACCCCGGATCGCTCGCTGGGCCAGATCTCTCGCCGTTGGGGTTTCGCCGACCCCTCACTGTTCAGCCGCACGTTCAAGAGCGAGTACGGGATGAGCCCGCGCCAGTACCGGGCGACGGCGGCAGCGCCGCGGACCTGACGTCGGGACGCAACTCGAGTTGTCCCTCTCGTCCAAATACCTGTCTCTCTCGGTCAGATTCGCCGTCGGTCGGGGAGGTAACTTCTGTGTTGCCGGGATTTTCAGCCGCCGACGCGGCGGCCCGCACGCGATGAACCAGAACCAGGAGCCCTCATGGAATCTGCAATCAGCGATCACCTCACCTGCCCCCGCACGTTGACCCGACGCGTCCCGGATGGCTACCAGCCACCCTTTCCGATGTGGGTGGGACGTGCCGCCGAAGAAGTGCAGCAGGTGGTGATGGGATACCTCGGTGTGCAGTTCCGCGGTGACGCGCAACGCCCGGCCGCGCTGCGCGCCATGCGCGACATGGTGGCTGGTTTCGATCTGCCCGACGGCCCGTTGCACTATGACCTGACCCATCACGTCGACAATCAGAGTCATGAGAATCTGATGGTCGTGGGCTATTGGAAAGATATTGCTGCCCATGATCGTTGGCTCCAGTTTCCGGAGGTGGCCGACTGGTGGGCATCGGACGAGAGGCTGTCGGAGGGGCTGGGGTACTTCCGTGAGATCGTGGCCCCGCGGGCCGAACAGTTCGAGACGCTGTACGCGTTCCAGGACGCCCTTCCGGGTGTCGGTGCCGTCATGGGCGGTATCAGCGGCGAGATCAATGAGCACGGCTATTGGGGCTCGATGCGCGAGCGCTTCCCGATCTCCCAGACCGACTGGATCCAGCCGTCGGGTGAATTGCGCGTACTCAGTGGTGATCCCGCCGCAGGTGGCCGCGTGGTGGTTCAGGGTCACGACAACATCGCACTGATCCGCTCCGGGCAGGACTGGGCCGAGGCCGAAACGGCGGAACGCAACTTGTATCTCGACGAGATTCTGCCCACTCTGCAGGACGGCATGGACTTTCTGCGCGACAACGGACAATCGGTGGGCTGCTACAGCAACAGGTTTGTGCGCAACATCGATCTGGACGGAAATTTTCTCGACCAGAGTTACAACATCGGCCACTGGGGTTCGCTGGACAAGCTCGAACGCTGGGCGGAATCTCATCCCACCCACCTGCGAATCTTCACCACTTTCTTCCGCGTCGCAGCCAGCTTGTCGAAACTTCGCCTTTACCATGAAGTCTCGGTATTCGACGCGCGCGACCAGCGATACGAGTACATCAATTGCCATCCGCAGACCGGCATGCTGCGTGATGCGCAGCCGCCGCAGTAGAGCTATTCGCAATTTTCAGCCCCTACAGAGAAGGTGAAGAATGTCGGTAACGATCGAACACACACCAGAGAACGCGACTCCCGCACAGGCACCGGCCGCCGACCGCGCCTGGGCGCTGTTCCGGGCGCTGGACGGCAAGGGATTGGTTCCCGAGGGATACGTCGAAGGCTGGAAGAAGACGTTCGAAGAGGACTTCAGCCCCCACCGCGGCGCAGAACTGGTCGCCCGGGCATGGACCGACGACGAGTTCCGGCAACTTCTGCTCACCGACGGTACCGAGGCCGTCGGCACGTACGGGTACCTGGGACCGCAGGGTGAATACATCGTGGCGCTCGAGGACACGCCCACACTCAAGAACGTGATCGTCTGCTCTCTGTGCTCGTGCACCGCCTGGCCGATCCTCGGCCTGCCGCCGACCTGGTACAAGAGCTTCGAGTACCGCGCCCGCGTGGTTCGTGAACCGAGAAAAGTGCTGTCCGAGATGGGCACCGACATTCCGGAGGGCGTCGAGATCCGGGTGTACGACACCACCGCCGAAACACGCTACATCGTCCTGCCCCAGCGGCCGGCAGGCACCGAGGGGTGGAGCCGGGAGCAACTCCAGCAGATCGTCACCAAAGATTGCCTGATCGGGGTCGCGATCCCGCAGGTTCCGAGCGCCTGAGCACCCGAAGAGAAGGAACAGATCCATGGATGGAGTACACGATCTCGCCGGTGTCCAGGGGTTCGGTAAGGTCCCGCACACCGTCAACGCCGACATCGGCGGACCCTTTCACGCGGAGTGGGAGCACCTCCCCTACAGTCTGCTGTTTCTCGGCGCCGCAGACCTGGGGGCGTTCAGTGTCGACGAGGTCAGGCACGTCGTCGAACGAATGGAACCACGCCACTACATGATGACGCCGTACTACGAGCGGTACGTCATCGGCGTCGCAACCCTGATGGTGGAGAAGGGAATCCTGACCCACGACGAGCTCGAGGCGCTCGCGGGCGGCCCGTTCCCGTTGTCCCTTCCTGCGGAATCGGAAGGCCGGCCGGCGCGGACGGACGGCATCACCTTCGAGGTGGGGCAGCGCGTTCGGGTCCGCGACGAGCACGTGCCCGGGCACATCCGGATGCCGGCATACTGCCGCGGCCGGGTCGGAACGATCACCCACCGCACCACCGAGAAATGGCCGTTCCCCGACTCGATAGGCCACGGGCGCGACGACGCCGGTGCCGAATCCACCTATCACGTCCAGTTCGCGGCGGAGGATCTCTTCGGCGAGGACACCGACGCAGGCAGTGTCGTGGTCGACCTCTTCGAGGGATACCTCGAAAAGGTTGCCGCCTGAACACATCCGACACGATGAACACAGACCGGCGGTGGAAAGCCTGCCCGGAACTCCGCGCCTCCGCCGCCGGTCTGTCGTCGAGTACAACCAGATTCTCCGGAAGGAACCGACCAATGAATGACACGCGCCTCCCCGTCACTGTGCTGTCCGGATTCCTCGGTGCAGGAAAAACGACACTCCTGAACCAGATCCTGCGCAACCGTGAAGGCCGGCGCGTCGCGGTGATCGTCAACGACATGAGCGAGATCAACATCGACAGTGCCGAGGTCGAACGAGAGATCTCGCTGAGTCGATCACAGGAAAAGCTCGTCGAGATGACCAACGGCTGCATCTGCTGCACTTTGCGGGAGGATCTCCTCGACGAGATCAGAACCCTGGCCGCCGACGGACGATTCGACTACCTCCTGATCGAATCGTCCGTCATCTCCGAGCCCCTGCCCGTCGCCGAGACATTCACGTTCATCG
>NZ_JBFUHV010000077.1:0-39042 GCF_056402215.1 Rhodococcus sp. P4_B6
CGACTGCTCAGTGGCTACACCGTCGTCGACGTCGCGCACAAAGTGGTCGGCGTGGGCAGCGTCGGACTGCGTGCCTACGTCGTGCTGTGCGAAGGGAGCAGTGCCGACGACGTGCTGTTCCTGCAGCTCAAGCAGGCGCGTCGATCCGTCGTGGCGCGCTTCGTACACGGCGAGTCTGCCTGGCATGACCACCAGGGTCGGCGCGTGGTCGAGTATCAGCAGGCCCTGCAGACCGTCAGCGATCCGTTGCTTGGCTGGACCACGGTGGAGGGCCGGCAGTACTACGTGCGGCAGTTCCGGAACATGAAGGGCGCGGTCCCGATCGACAACCTCAGCGCGGCAGCGCTGACCGACTACGCCGGCATCTGCGGGCGCCTGCTCGCGAAGGGCCACGCGCGGACCAGTGGTGCGTCGATGATCGGCGGTTACGTCGGAAAGTCGGACACGCTCGACGTCGCACTGAGCCGGTTCGCGCACGCCTACGCGGATCAAACTGAACGCGACCACGCCACTTTGGTCGATGCGGTGAAGCGGGGGAAGGTGCCGTGTGAGCCGCCGACGTGAATCGGTGTGTATCTGTCGTCCGGCTTCGCGGCGACCACACGTCACTGCTTCTTCGCGTACCTGACCGTCGCCGCTACCTGCTAGGGCAAGGAGGCCCGCGGGAACCAACGGCAACCCGCGTGGTCCGCGCCCGCCAGAAACCCGATGAACATCGTGCCCATCGGGTCGGTCGGGTCGTACACCTTGCCATCAATGTTGAGGGCTACGTTGCGCTCGACGAGAGGAACGTCTGATTGCGTTTGGTGTGCCCCCTCGAGGCGACAGGCTTCGGGTCCGAGCTCGAACTCGAAGTCAGCGGATGCCTCCTGGTGCGACGGCACGATGTAGGACCGTCACAGCGGCCTTATGCCGGGCAGGGCGGCGACTCCTCCGATGGCTCTGCCGTCGAATGTCGGTGCCGCAGGCTAGCGTCGAGTGGGTATCCGACAGCTGAGGAGCAGCGATGAGCGCGGTCACGACGAATCAACCACTCGGTACCCCGACGTGGATCGACCTGGGCATCCCGGATCTCGACCGGGCGATGGCCTTCTACGGGTCGGTCTTCGGCTGGGAGTTCGACGTCGGTCCCGAAGAGTACGGGCGGTACACGATGTGTCTGCTCGGCGGCAAGAAGGTCGCCGCGCTGATGCCGAATCCCGACGAGAACGCCACCGAGTTCTGGTGGAACGTCTACCTGGCGACGGACGATCTCGATGCGACGGTTGCTCGGTCCGCAGCCGCGGGTGGCACGTTACTGATGGAGCCGATGGACATCGCCGACCAGGGTCGGATGTCGATGGTGCGGGATCCGGCCGGTGCGCAGTTCGGCCTGTGGCAGGGGCGGGCGCACGTCGGCTGCGAGCTCGTGAACGAGCCGAACACGTTGTTGCGCAACGACTTGGTGACCCCGAATCCCGGTCCGGCGCGGGAGTTCTACGCGGCGGTGTTCGACTTCACGCTGGACGGGAACGCCGACCTGCCCGGCATGGACTTCACCTTTCTGCGTAGGCCGGACGGGCACGAGATCGGTGGCATCGTGGGCGATGCGGCCGCCTCGGAGTCTTCCTGGGGCACGCTCTTCCAGGTGGCCGATACCGACGCGGCCGTCGCCGCGGCCCGGGCCCGCGGGGGTACCGCGGACGACCCGACGGACATGGTGTACGGGCGGACCGCGGATGTCACCGATCCGTTCGGGGCGAAGTTCACGGTGGGTTCTCCGCTGCCGGGTGGGCAGGGGTAGAGGAGTCTCGGGGAGGAAGTAGCTATCCGGATTTCAGGACGTCCGCGACGAGAGATGTCCGCAATCCGCCCCGGCTGAGCGGTGGTGACGCTGAGTTGTCACCGGGTTGCTGTCGGTCGATAGATCACGGTCGGTCGTGATCGTCGGTGCCCACGTCTTGTTCGTCCGGGTCTGCGACCGTGAGGACGGCGTCGACGATGTGCGGGTTGCGTTCGAGTGATCGGTCGATGAGTGGGTTGACGATGCCCCGAAGCGCCGAGATCGGCTGCCACCGCCGAGGAACCATGATGCGCGCCAATCGGTCCTCAATTCCGGTGACCACCCGGTCGGCGACGACTTCTGATCCGATTGCGGAGCGAGGAACTTGGGATAGAGCTGTTCGCGCATCGCGGTGATCAGATCGTTGTCATCGAACGCGGCGCGGGCGATGGGCACGGCATCGCCGAGGAAACCATCCCGCCGACATCGACTCGACGATGGCGACAACCGCGCTCTGGGCGGCACGGAACGGATTCCTCGCCCTCCAGTGCGCGCGGATCGACTCCGAGCCGACGACACACAGATCCACGCACTCGTAGACGCCATGACCGGGATAGTCCTCAACGGGCTCACCCCAACCCGCCCGTCGAATGGGGTGAAGGCTTGTTCCAGGGCCGGGGGCGCGGCAGGATCGGAAGGGAGGACCGAAAGCCATGAACAGCGAGACCCCCGACTGGCGCAGCAACGGGGTACGAGTTATCCCGCCCGATTCGCTCGACCCCAACACACCACAGACTCCGGGCATGCACCGGGCCGCTGCCATCACCCACGACCGAGCCGGCGCCGACAAGATCTGGGCGGGCACGGTCACGATCCGTCCCGGCGCCCGCACCGGCGCCCACCACCACGGTGAGCTGGAGAGCGTGATCTACGTCGTCCGCGGTCGGGCCGCAATGCGGTGGGGCGAGCGCTTGGAGTACACCGCGGAGGTCGGGCCCGGCGGGTTCATCTTCGTGCCGCCCTACGTGCCGCACCAGGAGATCAACGCCCTCGACGACGAGCCGTTGGAGTGTGTGGTGGCGCGCAGCGGCCAGGAACCGGTGGTGGTAAACCTGAACATCGAGGGCGTGCCCGACCCCGAGCATGTGCCCTGGATCGACCCCGTCCACCCGGCGCCGGGTAACTCCGTCACGTAAGCCCCTCGGTAAGTTCTGGGTCCGCATCGGTCGTTCGGTCGGTTCGACTAGGCGGACAATCGCCTGGTGCGACGCCCGCCGCACCTGCGCGTCCTCGTGAAGATCGCCGGATCCTGCCCGGGTGAACGCGTCGATCTGGCCGGGGCAAGGTCCTGCTTGCTCGTCGACACCGGACGTTATCCCAACTCCATATCCGAGAAGCGCGTGGACAACGCTCGCGCAGCCGTGCTGTACCTCGGCGGTGTGGTGCGATCGCTGCCGCGATGACTGCGACCGTGTTGCGGACCTCGGGGCTGCCGCAGGTCGTGGTGCCACCGTCGGCGCGGTCTGTCTCGCCGTGGCGACGTTTGTCGCGGCTACGCCCGCGGAGTTCCTTCTTCGCAGCGGCGGCCAAGGTTGCCGAGATCCGCCGCCAGCAGTCGAGTGCGGATGTGGAGGCCGACCTGACGAAACTTCCGCCATCCACCAGGACCGACCCCGTCCGCAAATTCTGCCGCACGACCGGTGAAAGTGTTCCAAAACCTGGACGAGCAGCGGTAATGGGAAGCCGACATCACAGAAACTTGAAGCTCACTCGACGTCGGATTCGTTTCACATCACTCCCGCGAAAGCAGCGTGATGGTGGACTTCGGAGAGGTGTCCACATAATCGAGGTGGAGGGCGACACCGAAGCCGTCGAAAAGTTGATGACGGCTGGCCGGCACCAGTTCCGCTACATCGCAAAACGACTGCTCGACGACCACGCGGAGAAGGCCGAACGCGCCGCCCAGCCCTACCTCGACAAGGGATACACGATCCTCGCGGAAGAACCCTGATCCGGAACAGATGTCCTGTTCGCCGACCTGGTCGCCGCCGACGGCAGCGGAATCACCGCCGCCCGCACCGAGATCGACCTCGCCCAGTGGGCGGTGTGGCTGAGCAAGGACGGACGTTACTTCGGCAGAAAGGTGTTTTTCCTATTTCTGGTCTGGGCAGAGCAGGGTCGGAGTGGTGGCCCACACGGTTCTCGTTTCGGCCCGATCTCCACGCCGCTGCGCAGCTCAGAATTCCTCAGCGTCGTGCGGACCGAGGCAGGCAACCGACGGCTTGTCCGGATCGATGGCACTCGCGATGTCGTGTACGTCATCGATGGTGACCGCGTCCAGTTCGGCGATGAGGGCGTCCGGATCAAGATCGCCATGATGGACGATCGCCTGGTGTGCCGTGTGCAGCGCCACTGTGTAGGTGTCCTCGAACGCCAGCACCCGACGCCCGGCAGCGACCGCGCGTGCTCGTGCGACTTCCTCATCGGTTGGTCCCTGGGCACACAGTTCGGCGACGATCTCGCGCATTCGCGTGTACGCCTCGACACAATTCGCGGACGCGAGGCCGGCGGCGAGGTTCAGCACCCCAACGTCGGCACACTCGCGGATGCCCGCAGAAATCGAGTAGCACAGCCCCCGCTGTTCGCGGATCTCGTCGTTGAATCTGGAGCTCGGTGAGCCGCCGAGAATGATCGCGCAGATCCTCGCCGCGGCCCGTGCCTTGGCATCAGTGACGTCGTAGTCGAGGCGGTAACTCATTCGCAAATGCGACTGATTGGTGTCGCGTCGCTCGACCAGCGTTCGCGGCAGAAAGTCGGGTGCCGATTCGTATGGCTCCGGCTCTTCGAGCGTGGGGAACCGCTCGAACAGGTCGGATATTTCGCCATCGTCGGAAACGTGGTCGATATTGCCAATGATGAATGCGCCGCCGCGACACCCAGCCCAGCGGCGTTGCCGGAACGATAGAAGCGCCGCACGCGTGAAGGTGGGCAGGTGTTCTACTCGGCCGAGGACGGGACGGCCGAGCGGGTGGTCGCCGAAAGTTGCGAGAGCGCTCATTCGACTCGCAACGTAGGCAGGCTGGTCGAGGTAGCGGGCGATCTCCTGGGCGACCACACCGCGCTCCATGTCGAGATGGTTTTCGTCGAGCCGAGGTCGAGCGACGAAGTCGGTCACCAGGTCGATGGCCTGCGGTGCCGCCTCCGCGCGAACTGTGATGTGAAACGCGACCAGGTCGTGGGAAGTCGCTGCGTTCGTCCGAGCGCCCAACTGCTCCGCGGTGCGGTTGATGGTGCGGTGATCTTCGTATTTCTCGCCGCCCTTGAACACCACGTGCTCGAGGAAATGTGCCATTCCATTCTCATCCCGCCGCTCGGCGCGTGCGCCCGCGTCGAAGGCGATCAGGATGGTGGTTGCCCGCGTGCCATCGACGCGAATCCGATGCAGGGGTAGGCCGTTGTCGAGAGTCTCGGAGACAATTCGAGCCATCCGTAGCAGTCTAGGCACTCGGGATCGACCCCGCCGGGGCATTGGTCACCTTCGGGGATGCTGCCACCACACGGCCCCAGCAGAAAGGTCCACCCATGGCCGTGGCAGCACTCATCGTGATCGGGGCGCTACTGATCTGGGTCTTCGGATCCATTACCGAAGAGCCGGATGATCGGGAAACCATCAAGTCCGGTTCGGCCGACCCATCTGCCTGGCTCACCGGCTACTGACGTATGACCATCCGCTGCGAGCGCTATGGCGAACACTTCGCCGGATTCTTCAACTCGCCGCCGCACTCACCTGCTACAAGAAGCTCTACACATGAGACACACTCTCAGGGGATCGTGTATTGGATCGGCGTAGTAGTGTGGCGGTGCCCTGATTCCACTGTCGGGAGTGAGAACCCACCGCATTCATCCTCGGCGTCGTTTGGCGCGGGCGGCGAATTCGTCGAGGACACGGACGACGTCCTTGGCTTGCCAGATCCGGTTGCGTCGTCCGTCGGTGATTTGGGTGAGTATTCCGGCGTCGACCAGGCGGTCGATCGCGATTTGCGCGTTGGCGCCGGTGACCCCCAGCGTGGAGGTGACGAGTTTGCTCTCGACGACCGGTTGGCGAAGGAGGAGGTCGGCGAGGCGGTGTACCGCCGCGTCTCGTCGCGCCGTCACCCGGGTGCGCCAGTCGGCTCGAACCGTTTCCAGGTCTCGGACGAGGGTGCGGCCGTTGGCGATGGCGGCGAATGATGCTTCCGCGATCGACCGCATGATCGGCTCGAGGTTGCCCGACCGGTAGTCGTCGAGGGCTTGGAAATAGGTGGCGGTGTCGTGCAGGAGGCCCGCGGACACCGGTACGGCGACGCTGCGGGTGAGCTGTCCGCCGCGCAGCATCGCCTGGATCAGGGCGCGACCGACGCGCCCGTTGCCGTCAGGGAACGGGTGAATGGTTTCGAACTGTGCGTGTGCGACCGCTATCTGGGCGACCACGGGTACGTCGACGCGGTTGGCGAAGGCGGTCAGGTCGTCGATCAGTTCGGGAACGCGGTCGTGGTGTGGGGGGACGAATTGCGCGGTGTGTGGGCCGAGGCTTCCGCCGCCGATCCAGACCTGCTGTTGCCGCCATCGGCCGGCGATGTTCGGGTCGCCGTGTTCGAGCAGTGCCCGGTGCATCTGCAGGATCGCGTCGGCGTCGATGCGGTCGGACAACTCCAATGCGGCCTGCATGGCCCGGACGTTTCCGACGATCAGGCGGGCGTTGCGGGAGGCGTACTCGCCGAGTTCCGCCAGCGCGATCTGGCGTGCCCCGCTGGTGAGGTTCTCGATCTCTGAGCTCGATGCACTCTCGGTGCGCAGCAGAATGGATGCGAACGGGGCGGTGATGTGGCCGACCTCGGCGTCGAAGCGGGTGAGTTCGGTCGCCGCTTCCTCCGTCAGTGCCTGCAGTTCGCCGTTCAGTGAGATGGTCCGGTTCGCGATGAATGGCGGTACCGCCGCGCGGTAGGGTCCGGAGGTGAGGCGACGTTCGCGTCGAGATCCGTAGTTGCCGGTGGTGCTGACCCAGGGATGCTCCTCGTGGGCGACGGGCGGCCACCGCTGTCCGTCATCAACCGATGTCATACCCGGACCATACTATTGGTTAGTAATTTATCCAATGGTATGGGCGGTGTACTCGGTGAGAAACGGATCATGATGAACAGAGGGGATCCGTGCGCCGGTGATTCGGGACTTCGTTCCTGATTCGACGATCCGGTGGTCGATCTGCGAGATGGACCGACATCGCGGGTGGACCATTGGCCCGGTGGCCAGTGGTCCACTCCCTGGACCGGAAGCACCCCGGATCGACGCCGACTCGACCAGGACGGTCGCATCCTCCGCCGCGAAAACTCATCGCGTGCGCGGTAGCCGGTGGGGGGCGCGCTGATCCGCCTCGGGCGAGGGTTGCGGAGGCGGTGATGACCGACGGAGCGGGCCGGCTGAATCAAGCAGAGGGGGTGTGCCCGGTGGGGGAGCCGTCACTGGCGTGTGGCCGCTGCTGCATTCCCGTGCTGATCAGCGTCGATCGATCCGGTGACCGTGGTTGCGGGTACACTACCTCGCTCAGTGTCGCGCCGGGGCTGTGTGCGCGCGTGCTGGGTTCACAATGCCCATTGGGTTCGTCCGGCGGTCATGGATCTGAGTTCGGTTGTGCGAGTGGTGTCGTCGAGGGCGGCACGGGATTCGGCGACCGCCCACGCATAGATGCCTTTGGCGGCGTTGGGGCTTGCCCAGATGAAGAAGTCACCGCAACAGAGAATTCCGCGGTCCGGTATCCATGCGATGGCGGCGTCGTCGGTCTCGCCGCGGGCATGGTGCAGTTCCATCCGCAGCTCACCGATGTTCACGGTGGTGCGGTCGGAAAGGTGCAGTCGGGGTGTCGGTACTCGGCGGGCCATTGCAGGGTGGGAGCTTGGAACTGGCGTTGGTTGATCACCGCGTTGTAGCCGCGGGTCTGCTGGTAGCGGTTGAGGTCTCCGGTGTCGTAGAGGACGATTCCGTCGCTGGTGGGAAAGGCGTAGACGTTGCCGAATGCGGGCCACATGTAGACGCCGTCACCGACGAGATGTAGCCCGTCCTTGCGTAGGTCGCCGCGGTGGTAGGCGGCGGTATCGGCTTCGCTCCACGCCTTGTCGGCGTAGTCGATGATGTTGGTCACGAGGCTTCTCCTCGTTGTCGAGACGACCAGCGATGTGGTGGTCGTCTGTCCCATTGTTCGTCGACGGGGTGTCGGCGGCAATCGTTCTAATGCACAGCAATTCGACCGAAGGCTGTGACCGTGTCATAGTTCGGTGGGTCCGGGAACCCGTGTCCACCACGGCGGTGTCGGCTCCGGCTCCGGCCCGGTTTTCGGCGTGCGGCACGGCGCATCTGGCGATGTTCAGGGCGTGGGCTGCGACGGCGATGGTGAGCAGCTCGGTGGTGACGCGGACGTCGAGTCCGGTGAGCTCGTGTACCCGTGTGAGTCGGTTGTCGACGGTGTTCGGGTGCACGAACAACGCGTGTGCGGTGCTTCGCCGATCGAGGTTGTGTGCCAGATACGCCCGCAGGGTGTCGATCAATTCTGGACGGTGCTGCATGGCTCGGCAGCGGTGGAGTAGAACCGGGAGGGACGAGCTGGGGGGTTGCCCCCTGATCTGCGGGGCCGGTGAATCTTCGCCCGGTATCACGCCGATGTGCAGGAGCGCGATGACCGGACGCGCGGGTACCTGACCGTGGTCGTCGAATGGCGGCTGCTCTCCGCGCAGCAGGGCGTCGATGATGCGAGCGTGGTCGTTGCCCTGTGTGGCGAGCAGGTCCATCGTGTGGAGTTCGTACGCCGCGATCACTTCACGCAGGATGCAGTCATAGGTGTGGCGGATGCGGGTAAGGGCAAGGCGGAGACCCGGGGTGGCCGGCACCGATGGTGGTGTGCAGTTCCTCGGCGAGGACGTCGAATCCGATTTGCCAGCAGCGCATGTACTCGCGCAGCGGCAGTCCTTCGGCGACTCGCTCGGTGCCGCGCTCGATGACTTCTCGGAGCGATCCGGGGATATCGAGCGAGTCTTCGAGTGCCGATCGTAGACACACGGTCAGCAGCGTGTGGATGGTGTGCACGCTCTCGCGGTGCAGATATTCAGGTATGCCGGTTTCGGCGTATCGTGCGGTTCCCTCGATGTAGCGATCGATCGCAGCGCGCGCCATGCCGGGGACTCTGGTCCTCAGGTCGGTGATGGGTCGTGCGAGGGTGCTGGTCGTTGCGGCGGTCATGTCCGGTCCTTGCCCTTCGGTGTGATGTCGCGCAGCGCGGTCACGACTTTTCGTGCAGTCCGTGGTGGTCGGGGGCGGCGGCCGGATACCCTTCACAGCGGCTCTCCCGAGCTGCCGGGTCAGGCGTGCTGATTCGCGTTTCCCTATATTCTCGTTAACTTCGTAGTTCGGTCCGCCAGTGTGGTGGACTGCCCGAACTGGTCGACCGCCAGTTGTAAGCATGGGTAGATGATCGTTGCGTTTCGTGATGCCGGGGTGTGGGGGCCCCGTCCGTAATGCGAGGTCAAACCGAACAGCTGCTAACATGCTGGTGGAGGGTGCGGACGTGTCCGGCGGCGGTGGAAGTGGTTACCGATGGATGGGATACCGGTTGCCCGTTGGTCGAGCGCGGAGCCCGGAGACCTGAAGGAGAGGAGCGGATCATGACCGAGACTGTCGTGCAGCGCCGCCCGCGCAATCGCAAGCAGCTCATCATTGCCGCTGCGGCGAGACAGTTCGAGCGGCGTGGTTTCCATGATGCCGCGATCGCGGACATCGCTGCTGACGTCGGAATCACCGGCCCGGCACTGTATCGGCACTTCCGGGGCAAGCAGGATCTGCTCGCCGCTGCGGTCGAGTTCGAGATCGAGCAGCTCGAGGCGACCTACGGGGGACCGCGCCACGCACTCGGGGAGATGCTCGAGGACGCTGTCGCGACGGCGCTGCGCCAGGGCCGTGCAAGCGCGCTGTGGGAACGAAACCAGGCCTACCTGGATCCGCCGGGGCGGGACACACTGCGCGAGCGCTACGAGCGGGCTCTCCGTCCGCTGCATGAGGCGATCGCGGCCGCCCGCCCGGATCTCGAGGAGCCGGCGGTGGCGATGCTGGCGGGTGGCGCGCATGCGGTAGTGAGCAGCAATCCGATGTTCAGCAGGCGCAAACTCGACCACACACGAGCACGCATGTTGATGGTGGAGGCCGCGGCGGCGGTGTGCCGGATCGAGGAGCTGCCCGCGGTCGAACGAGCGATGTCCGCGCGGGATGAGCCGCGCGGTCGCATCATGCCGGCCGCGCGCAGGGAAGCGATCCTCGCGGCCGCGGTGACACTGTTCGCCGAACGGGGCTATCAGGCCGTGGGAATGGACGATATCGGTACCGCGGCGGGAATTACCGGGCCGACTCTCTATCACCATTTCCCCGGGAAGTCCGCGATCCTGGTCACGGTGATCACCCGCTGCCTCGACGCGCTGTACTTCGATGTGTCCGGGGCGCTGTCGGGCACGGACGACTCCGCCGCCGCGCTCGATTCTGCGCTGGCGTCCTTTGTCCGCATCAACGTCGAGCACGGTGACGCGCTCAGCGCGTTGCTGACCGAGGTCGTCAACGTACCGGAGGACGAGCGCGCCCCCATCCGACGCCTGCAGCACGACTACGCCAGTGAATGGGTGGCGCTGCTGACCCGGGTCCGTCCCGACCTCACCGGCCCCGAGGCCGAAGCTCTGTCCCGCACCGCCCAGTCCGTCATCAACCGGATGCGCAGGCAACTGCCCGGGCCACCGGAGGATGTCCGAATCCAATTGTCCAGTCTGGGCGCAGCGGTCCTCGGGTTGCCCGGTCCGTCGGGCACCGAGCAACACCGGTAGGYGGCCCGCCTGATGCGGGCCCGGGCCGCCTACCGGTACGGAGAGCATCGCCGGATCAGGTGCGCTGCCCGGCCGCCGCCGTCGGGGTGTACAGGGCGTCGATCTGGGCGGCGTACTTCTGGTGGACAAGTTTGCGGCGCACCTTGGTGGTCGCGGTGAGTTCCTCCCCATTGGCCTCCCAGAACGTCGGGAGCACGGTGTAGGCGCGCACCTGCTCGACCCGGGAGAGGCGGGCATTGCCGCGCGCGACCCCGTCGGCTATCGCGGCGAGGATCCGGGGGTCGTCGGCAAGTGCTACCGGGCGTCGGTCCTCGATTGCGTGGGTCTCGGCGAAGACGCCGGCCTGGTCCGGATCGAGGATGAGCAGCGCGACGATGTGAGGCCTACCGTCGCCGACCGCGACGACGGATCCGAGCAGCGGGCACTCGAGCTTGATCGCATTCTCGATGTTCGCCGGGGCCAAATTCTTCCCCGAGGAGTTGATGATCATGTCCTTCTTGCGGTCGACGATGGTGACATAGCCGTCGGCGTCGATGGTGGCGACATCTCCGGTGTGCAACCACCCCTCGGCGTCGAGGGCCTCGCCCGTCTTGACCGGATCGTTGCGGTATCCCCGCATCACACCGACGCTGCGCAACAGCAGTTCACCGTCGGGAGCGAGTGCGACCTCGACACCGGGCCGCGGTTGACCGACCGTGCCGATCCGGATTCGATTCGGGTGGTTAGCGATACCGGACGCGGCGCTCTCGGTCAGGCCGTAGACCTCGCACACCGGGACACCGAGCGCGAGGAAGAATTCGAGCGCCTCCGGGGAGATCGGGGCGCCACCGGAGGTGGCGAACCCGAGATGATCGATTCCGAACCGACGGCGTAGCGGCCCGAGCACGGCTCGGTCGGCGACCTCGTGGTCAGCGGCGAGCCGCGCGGGCACGGGTTGCCCGGCGAGTTCGCGCCGAACCTTGTCGAGGCTGACCGACAGCGCCGAGGCGGCTTGGTCACGGACGGGTTGGTCCGATTCGGCGACGGCGGCGTCGATCATCGCCTTGAGCCGATACCAGATCATCGGAACGCCCATGAACGTCGTCGGGTGCACGTCCTGGAAGACCTGCAGAACGGTTCTGCCGTCGCGGACGTCGGTCACGGTGGCACCGCTGGCCATGGGCACGTAGTGGGCGGCGAAGCGGTTGGCGAGGTTGGCGTCGGGAAGGTAGGACAGGACGCGTTCGGTGACGTCGCTGCCGAGGACCTCTTGCTGGTGCGCGACCTTCGCCGCGACGGCGAACAGGACGTTCGCGTGCGTGAGTTCGACGCCCTTCGGCGCTCCGGTGGTGCCGGAGGTGAAGATCAGCGCCAGCAGGTCCTCGCGGCGGACCGCTCGCCAGCGGGCTTCGAAGTCGAAGTCCGAGTCTCCCTGGGCGATGAGGCCGTCCAAGGAGGTCGTGTCGGGGCCGGTGCCGTCGACACACACGATGTGCCCGATCGGATGGACGGCGCCGGCCTGCCGGATCTTGTCGATGAACTGTGCTTCGGTGACGACGATCTGGTTGTGGGCGCTGGCGAAGAGCTGCGCGATCTGTTCCGGGGTGAAGGTGTTGTAGATGGAGAACGCCGTCGCACCCAGGTGCATCACGGCGGTGTCGACGAGGTGGAACTCGGGCCGGTTGGTGAGCATGATCGCCACCGTGTCCCCGCGCCGGACTCCCAGCTTTGCCAGGCCGGCGGCGATCTGCCGCACCTGCTCACCGTAGGCCCGCCAGCTGACGGTCCGGTCGCCCTCGGCGGTGCGGAGAGCGACCTGGTCGGCGCAGGTGGTGACCGTGGCCTGAAAGACTGCGCACAGGCTCTGCGCTTCTTCGACCTGATCCAACGACATCATGGGGGTGTTACCTCTTTCGTCACAGCGGGGCACGGATCAGGCCGGGGTCCGGGCCGCGGCCTTGAGGGTCTCCCGCTCGGCGAGGAAGGCCTCGACGGCGCGGGCGTGGTCGCCAGAGGCGAAGCACTCCTTCTCGGTGGCCAGCGCGGTGTCGAGGACGAGGTTCGCGGTGTCCCGGAGAATGATGTTCAGCGCCGCCTTGGTGCCTTGGACGGCACGCACGGGGCTCTCGGCCAGCCGGTGCGCGAGGGCGTGAGCCTGATCGAGCAGCGCACTCGGCTCGATGACCCGGTTGACCAGCCCGATCCGTTCGGCTTCGACCGCACCGACCTTGTCGCCGGTGAGCAGGTATTCCTTGGCCCGGGCCATGCCGGTCAGCCACGGCCAGGCCACCACACCGCCGTCGCCGGCGACCACGCCGACAGTCACGTGCGGGTCGGCGATGACGGCGTCGGTGGAGGCGTACACCACGTCGCACAGCAGGGCGAGGGTCGCCCCGAGTCCGATGGCGGGGCCGTTCACGGCGGCGATGATCGGCTGGGGGAGTTCGAGCAGTTCGATGATGATGGAGCGGGCGTCCTGGAAGAAGGCGTCGAGTTCGGGGCCGGCGCTCATCCGCGGGCCCTTGAGGTTCCCGCCGGCCGAGAACGCTCGCCCGTTGCCGGTCAGGACCACTGCCCGCACCTGCCGGTCGCGACGGATCTGTCCCCACAGGGCGATGAGCTCGGTGTGCAGGTCGTGGTTGATGGCGTTGTAGTCGTCCGGTCGGTCGAGGCGGACCGTGAGGACGCCGTCCCGCTGGTCGATCTCCAGATGGGTGTAGTCGTAGGGCGCGGTGGTGCCCATGGTGGTGTTCCTTTCGAGTCGATTCATCGCTGATCGGCGACCAGAGGCCGCCACAGGGGCAGGATCTGCCCGGACATGTACGCGGAGGCGGGCGAGACGAGGAAGCGGACCGCTTCGGCGACGTCGTCCGGGGACCCGATCCGCGCGAGGATCTCGTCCCCGGAGTCGGCGCGCTCACGCAGCCGGTGCTGGGCGCGACCGGTGGCGATGAGTCCGGGTGCCACACAATTGACCCGGATGCCTTCCGGGGCAAGGTCGTTGGCGAGGTAGCGGGTGTAGTGCATCACTGCTGCCTTGGTGATGCCGTAGTGGGCGTAGGTGCCGGTGGATTTGGCTTCGACCCCGGTGATCGACCCCATGGTGACGATCGAGGGATCGGTGGCGCGCCGTAGCGCGGGCAGCGCAGCGCCGACGGTGGTGATGGTCCCGTGCAGGTTTCGGCGCAGGACGTTGTCGAGGTCGTCGAGGTCGATCGCGGAGGCCCGGTTGCCGTCGAAGGCCCCGGATCCGCCGCCTGCGTTGCAGACCAGCGCGCCGAGCGCCGACCATTCGTCGAGGATGCGCGTCCCGAGTTCGTTCATCGCGTCGACGTCGGTGGTGCTGGCTTCGGCGGCGATGACCGGCGCGCCGTGACTTTCGAGTTCGTCGATGACGCTGGTGGTTTCGTCGTCGGCTGCGAACTCGCGGTACCCGTCGAAGTCGGTGTCGACGACCGCGACGGCGTATCCGTCCTTAGCGAGGTTCACGGCGATCCGGCGGCCGATGCCGCGTGCTGCTCCGGTGACCAGGGCGGTCCGTGCCGCGGTCACGACAGCAGCTCCAGGATGGTGGCGTTGGCCATGCCGCCGCCCTCGCACATCGACTGCAGTCCGTAGCGGATGCCCTGTTCGCGCATGTGGTGGACCAGTGTGGTCATGATCCGGGCGCCGGATCCGCCGACGGGGTGTCCGATGGCCATCGCTCCGCCGTTCGGGTTCATCTGGGTGTAGTCCGCGCCGGTCTCGCGCAGCCAGGCGAGCGTGACCGAGGCGAAGGCCTCGTTGATCTCGAACACTCCGATGTCGTCGAGCGTCAGCCCACTCTTCTTCAATACCTTGGCGGTGGCGGGGATGGGACCTTTGAGCATGGTCACGGGGTCGGTGCCGGCGACCACCGCGGTGTGGATGCGGGCAATCGGCGTCCAACCCTGCGCGCGGGCGAACTCGCTGGTGGTGATCAGCAATGCGCCGGMGCCGTCGGAGATCTGTGAGGCGTTGCCCGCGGTGATGGTGCCACCCTCACCGAAGGCAGGCGCGAGTCCGCCGAGGGTTTCGAGGGTGGAGCCGCGCCGCACGCCCTCGTCGGTGTCGAAGGTGTGTTCGGCGCCGTTGTCGCCGGTCACCGTGATGGGCGCGATCTGGTCCTTGAAGCGTCCTTCGTCGATCGCCCGGGCGGCGCGGGCGTGCGAGTCGAGGGCGTGCTGGTCCATCTCGGTGCGGGTGATTCCGTACTCGGCGGCGATCCTTTGCGCACCCACACCCTGATGGAATCGTCTGTCGTCGTAGCGCTTCCACACGTCGGGGCCGAAGGGCTGGCCGAACTGGCCGTCGGCGAGAGTGGCGCTTGCCGGCACGGCGCTCATGATCTCGACGCCACCGGCCACGGCGACGTCGTACTGGCCGGCGACGACCCCGGCCGCGGCCTGGTGTACCGCCTGTTGGGAGGATCCGCACTGGCGGTCGATGGTCAGGCCGGGAACCGATTCGGGCCAACCGGCGGCGAGGACGGCGGCGCGGCCGATGCAGCCGCTCTGCATACCGACGCCGATGGCGCAGCCCCAGACGACATCGTCGACGACGGCGGGGTCCAGATGGTTGCGTTCGGCGAGTGCGGTGAGGACGTGGGCGGACAGGGTGGCGGAGTGATGCTTCGCCAGTGATCCGTTCCTTTTGCCGACGGCGGTGCGTACCGCGTCGACGATGACGGCATCACGCATGATRGTCTCCGAGGGAGTGAGGGGCCCGGTGGGCCGGTGAGGGTTTCGGGACGGTGGTCGGCACGCAGATCAGCGGGAGCCGGCGTCGACGGTAAGGCATTGGCCGGAGACGTAATTCGTCTCCTGCAGGCAGAGCGCGTAGACAGCGCCGGCGGCCTCGGCGGGTGTGCCCGGCCTGCCGAGGGGGTTGGTGCGCTTGACCGCGCTCATGATGTCCTGACTGACCCCGACCTTGATCTTGCGGCCTTCGATTTCGACGTAGGTGTCGTCGCCGGCGACGGCCTCGGTCATGCGGGTGAGGATGAACCCGAAGGCGACGGCGTTGACGTTGACCTTGTAGCGGCCCCACTCCTTGGCGAGGGTCTTGGTGAGCCCGATGACCCCAGCCTTGGCGGCAGCGTAGTTGGCCTGCCCGGGGTTTCCGTAGACACCGGAGACGGAGGAGACGTTGACGACCTTGCGGTGGCGATCGGTCGGGTTCGCCTTGATGTAGGGCTGGGCGGCGCGCAGAATCCGGAACGGCGCCTGCAGGTGTACGTCGAGGACGTTCTGCCACTGGTCGTCGGTCATCTTCTGGATGACGTTGTCCATGATGTAGCCGGCGTTGTTGACGATGATGTCGAGCCCACCGAAGGTGTCGGTGGCGGTTGCGACGAAGCGGTCGGCGAAGTCGTGGTCGGTGACCGAACCGATGCAGGCCACCGCCTTTCCGCCGGCGGACACGATGTCGGCGACGGTCTC
This sequence comes from Rhodococcus sp. P4_B6, assembly GCF_056402215.1. Classification (NCBI taxonomy): domain Bacteria; kingdom Bacillati; phylum Actinomycetota; class Actinomycetes; order Mycobacteriales; family Nocardiaceae; genus Rhodococcus; species Rhodococcus sp. P4_B6. The sequence goes on from NZ_JBFUHV010000077.1 coordinate 16,089, forward strand.
GTCGGCGGGTTCCTTGTCGACGTCGTTGACGACGACGCTGGCGCCTTCGGCGGCCAGTTTGAGTGCGACTTCGCGGCCGATGCCGCGCCCGGAGCCGGAGATGAGTGCGACGTTGCCGTCCAGGGTTTTCATGATGGGGAGTCCTTGCGTTGGTCGAATCAGTGGGTGGTGACGACGGCGGTGCCCGAGAGGGTGACCGTTCCGTCGGGAAGGGCGACACTGAGATCGAGGTGGGCGAGGCCGTCCTCGACCTTGGCGACGGTGCCCGTGCAGGTCGGTGTGGTGTTCACCGGTGTGATCGCGGTGAATCGAACCTCGAAGCTGCGGAGGCGGTCTTGCGGGAACGTCGCGGTCAGCAACCGGCCCAGGTAGGCCATCGACAGCATTCCGTGGGCGAAGACGTCCTCGATTCCGACGGCGTGGCAGGCGTCGATGTCGATGTGGACCGGGTTGTGGTCCCCGGAGGCGCCGGCGTACAGGGCGAGGGTCGTGCGGGTGATCGTGGGGCAGTCGAGGGAGAAGGTGTCTCCCGCGGTCAGGTATGCGGTGTTCATGCGGCCGCCTTCGGGTCGCGGACGACGATGGTGCTCGTCAGCGTTGCGATGGGGGTGCCGTCACGGCTGACGTGGGTGTCGCGGACGATGAAGTCGAGGGCACCGCCCTTCTTGTCGTAGACGTCGGTCACCTCGGTCCAGAAGGTCAGGGTGTCACCGGCGTACGCCTGGGCGTGGTAGTGGAATCGCTGTCCTCCGTGCAGGATTGCGCGCATGTCGACTCCGAGGTCGGCGAGGAATCGGTGCCGGTCGGGGTTGTCCATCTCGAGGCAGAACAGGAACGTCGCCGGGATCAGGAGATCGCGGTAACCCGCCAACCGGGCGGCGTCGAGGTCGGTGTACGCCGGATCGGGTTGTCCGGTCGCCTGCGCGAAGGAGCGCAACCGGCCGCGTTCGGCTGTGGTCTGGAACTCGGGGGTACGGGTGCCGACGATCGTCGGGTCGATGGGCATGGTTCAGGACAACCTTTCGAACAGCGTGATCACACCTGCGGTGCCGAGGCCGAGGTTGTGCTGGAGGCCCAGGGTGGCGTTCTCGACCTGTCGATCGCCCGCCTCGCCGCGCAGTTGCCAGGTGATCTCGGCGGTCTGGGCGAGACCGGTGGCCCCCAGCGGATGTCCCTTGGACAGCAGACCGCCGGAGGGGTTGGTGACCACCCTGCCGCCGTAGGTGTTCTCGCCCTCGAGGATGAACTTCTCGGCCCCGCCCTCGTCGCACAGGCCGAGCGCCTCGTAGGAGAGCACCTCGTTGACGGTGAAGCAGTCGTGCAGTTCGACGACCGCGATGTCGCGGGGGTCGACACCTGCCTGCTGGTACACATCCCGGGCGGCCCTCCGGGTCACATCCGTGCCGACCAGCGACATCGCGCTCTTCTTCGCGAAGAGGTCGTCGGCGTCGGACTGTAGGGTCTGCGCCGCGATGGCAACCCTCGGGGTCAGTCCGTTCGCTCGGGCGAACTCGTCCGAGCAGATCACTGCTGCGGCGGCGCCGCAGGTGGGCGGGCAGCATTGCAGCCGGGTCAGCAGTCCCGCGATCCGGGGGGAGTCGAGCACGTCGGTCAAGGTGACCGGATCCCGGAACACCGCATACGGGTTGTTCGCGGCGTGGCTGCGGGCTTTGACCGCCACCGCGGCGAAGGTGTCCGCACTGCCACCGTACTTCTGCAAGTACTCGAGGCCGGCCGCGGCAAAGTATTGCGGAGTCATGGGAACGTCGGGATCGATGTCGTAGATCTCGCCCAGTGCCGCGACGAAGTCGCTCAGCGGGGCGGGCCGATCGGTCCACTTCGCGCTCAGGGCGCCGGGTGGCATCTGCTCGAAGCCGACGGCGAGTGCGCAGTCGACGGCACCGGATTCGACCGCTTGGCGGGCCAGCCACAACGCCGAAGATCCGGAGGCGCAGTTGTTGTTGACGTTCAGCACCGGGATCCCGGTCTTGCCGATCTGGTACACGACTCGCTGACCACTGGTCGAATCGCCATAAACATATCCGGCGTAGACCTGCTGCACCCGGTCATAGGTCAGCCCAGCGTCCTTAAGGGCGGACGTGATCGCCCTCGGACCTTGGAAGTCGTAGGAGTCTCCGGCGCTCGGTTTGCTGAACGGCGCCATGCCGACACCGGCAACCAACACTCTGCGATTCATTTCGATCTCCCTTTCACTCTAACGATGATTCACTTTCGGTGATCGGACGCGGGCCTGTCAAGGGCGTTCGTGAAATTCGCCGCCGACCTGCGTCAACGCTCGGCCGCAGGCGTCGCCGCATCAGTATGTAATTCAGTGTTAGATCCGATCGCAGCGTCGGACGAGCGGCGGGAGCCTCTCGTTCGTGGCCGGTAAGAGGCGAAATATGCGGCTCGGATTCCTGCTTCAGGCCTTGACATAGAACGCAGTAAGTGAAGTATGGTTCGAGTATTAACCGATTGGCGAGTGAGCTCGCTCGTGACAGGAGAGTTCCAATGCTCGACACCACCGAAGCCACGGCATTTCCGATGCACCGCGATGTCGCCCGGTGCCCCTTCGACCCGCCGGCGACGCTCGCGGAGTGGCGCCGTGAAGGGGCCCTCAGACGGGTGCGGATCTGGGACGGCAGCGAGCCCTGGCTCGTGACCCGGCACGAAGACATCCGCGCCGTGCTCAGTCACTCCGCGATCAGCGCCGACACCGACAATCCGGGCTACCCCCACTCCTCGGCCGCCATCAGGGCCCGCCGGGCGCGCGCGAAGACGTTCTTCCAGATGGACGGTCCCGCGCACGACGATCCCCGACGAGTACTGGCCCGCGACTTCACCGCGAAGCGGATGCAGGCGTTGCGCGAGCACATCCAGGAGATCGTGGACGCGCTCATCACCGAGCTGCTCGCCGGGCCTAAGCCGGTCGACCTGGTGGAGGCCTTCGCGCTCCCGGTGCCGTCGCTGATGATCTGCGAGCTGCTCGGGGTGCCGTACGCCGACCACGACGTGTTTCAGCGACTGAGCAAGGTGTTCGTCGCCAAGGCATCGACGCCGGAGCAGACCACCGCGGCAGCGGAGGAACTGATCGAGTTCATCGCCGGGCTGGTCGACGCCAAGAGCGTGAATCCGGGTGACGACGTGCTCAGCCGCCTCGCCGTGGAGCAGCTCGTCCCGGGCTTGATGACCCGCGAAGAGGTGGCACGGATGGGTCTGCTGCTACTGACCGCCGGCCACGAGACCTCCGCGAACATGATCGCGCTCGGCACGGCCGCGCTGCTCGGCAGGCCGGACCAGGTGGAGTTGCTCCGCACGAGCGGCGACCCGGCACTACTGGCCGGCGCGGTCGAAGAGTTGCTCCGGTACCTGACCATCGTGCACAGCGGTCTGCGCCGGGTCGCCAGCGAGGACATGGAGATCGCCGGGACTCTCATCCGACGCGGCGACGGTGTCGTCCTGTCCCTCGATTCCGGCAACCGCGATGCCCTCGCGTTTCACGACGAAGGCGTGTCCGGACCGGACGCCCTCGACATCACCCGTCAGGCCCGTCACCACCTTGCGTTCGGCTTCGGTGTCCACCAGTGCCTGGGGCAGCAGCTGGCGCGCGTCGAACTGCAGGTCGTGTTCGGCACGCTGTTCCGCCGAATTCCCACACTGGCGCTCGCCGAGCCACTCGAGAATGTCGCCTTCAAAGACGACATGTCGATCTACGGGGTGCATCGACTGTTGGTGACCTGGTGACACGAAAGGACCACAATGATGGAAATCCACATTGACGAAGACAAGTGCGTCGGTGGCGGGCAGTGCGTGCTCGCGGCCCCCGACGTGTTCGACCAGCGCGACGAGGACGGTGTCGCGGTTCTGCTGGTCGACAACGCGCCCGCCGAGTTGCACGACCAGATCCGGGAGGCCGCCCGGCTGTGCCCGGCGGTCGCCATCGAACTCGGTGAGCGAGCAGAGACGTGACGATGCCCACGACGTCGGTGCAGCCGGGTGGCACTCGGCCTGCCGGGCCGGGGGACACCCGAAACGGTGCCGGCTTGATCGAGTTCCTCAGCCTCGAGCGCTCGGACCCCGATCGCTTCCAGGGATGGTGTCATGGCGGTTCACCGATGCGAGCGATGGGAGGACAGATCGCGGCCCAGGCCCTCGCTGCGGCCGGGCATACCGTCGACCCGGACCGCACGGTGCATTCGCTGCACGGATACTTCCTTCGAGGCGGGGACACCGACCGGCCCGTCGACTACACCGTCGAACGCATGCGCGACGGGCGCAGCTACTCGGCCCGTAGGGTGACCGCAATCCAACAGGGACAACCGATCTTTACCCTGACCGCATCTTTCAAGCGCCCGGAGGCAGGGGCCGAACGACAGACGCGGATGCCGCAGGTGCTGCCGCCCGACGATCTGGCCGACGCCTTCGAATACTGGTCCGAGATCAAACCCGCGGCTTACCGGATTGCCAAGTACGCGCAGGTGACCGCGATGCGCATCGCCCCGCTGTCGCCTGGTGGTGCGACGTGGGCGCAGGACGGTGGCCAGCTACGTCAGGCGGTGTGGTTCCGGACGAAAGAATCGATGCCCGACGACCCCCTGCTGCACGCGTGCGCACTCACCTACTGCTCCGATATCACGCTGCCCCAGACGGCGGTCCTGGACATCGAGCTGCTTTACCCGATCCGGGCCGAGCCCTCGAAGATGATGTTGTCCTCCCTCGACCACGCGATGTGGTTCCACCGCCCTTTCCGTGCGGACGAGTGGCTGCTGTTCGCTCAGCGCAGCACGTCGACAGTGGACGGGAGGGGTTTCAACCTCGGTGAATTCTGGACCCGGGACGGCGCGTTGGTCGCTTCCGTCACCCAGGAGGCGGCGATCCGTCCGCGTTCCCGACGGGCCGAACCGGGCACCACCTAGACCATCCCACGGGAAGACCGACCGGTCGTGTCGGTCGTTCCCCCGCAGAAAGAGAGTAAAAACCATGGGACAGTTGCACAATCGCGTGGCCGTCGTCACCGGTGCCGGCGGCGGCCTGGGACGCGAGCACGCGTTGCTACTCGCCGCCGAAGGCGCCACGGTCGTCGTGAACGATCTGCATGGCGCACAGGCCGTGGTTGACGAGATCCGTTCCGCCGGAGGGGAAGCCGTCGCGGTCGAGGGCTCCGTTGCTGATATGACCACCGGAGAGCAGCTCGTGGCAGCAGCGGTCGAGTCCTTCGGCGACCTCCACGTCATCGTGAACAACGCCGGGGTCGTGCGTGACGCCATGCTGTGGAACATGACCGAGGACCAGTTCGACCTCGTGGTCGACGTCCACCTCAAGGGTGCGTTCGGGCTCACCCGGGCGGCGGGACGGTTCTGGCGTGAACAGAGTCGGTCGGGTGCGTCGGCCGACCGCTCGATCGTCAACACGACATCCGCCGCCGGCCTGCACGGCAATGTCGGCCAATGGAACTACGCCGCCGCGAAGGCAGGCCTGGCGATCCAGGCCGTTCTCGCGGCAGAAGAACTGGGCCGATTCGGGGTCCGCGCCAACGCGATCTCGCCGGCGGCGCGCACGCCGATGGTCACGACCGCACCAATTCTGGCCGCGGCGGTCGCCGCACCGGAAGACGAAGACGCGTTCGACCGGTTCCACCCGAGGAATGTGTCGTCACTGGTGGGCTACCTGGCCACCGCCGACTGCCCCTTCACAGGGCAGGTCTTCTCCGTCACCGGAGGCCATGTCGGTCTCTACGCCGGCTACTCGCTCGCGCACTCCGTCGACACCGACCGCCCCTGGTCGGTCGACGAGCTGGCCGAACTGATGGGCGCCGCGTCGTTCCCGAAGTCGGCCGAGGCCATCCGCCCCCGACTGATCCAACTCGAGGGTGCGGGCCAGTGACCGCGGACCMCTTATCGCACAACCACCATCCGATCCGACGGTTCCGCCGGACGGCGCAGCGGGAGTTGTCATGTATCTGACCCACGCCTTACACCGCGCACTCGAGCAGTGGCCCGATGAGGTCATGACCGTCGACGGCGACTGTTCCCGCACCACCCGAGAGGTCGCCGACAGTGTGGCTCGACTGGCCGGGGCACTCCAGCGGATCGGCGTCGGCACCGGCAACAGGGTCGGCATCGTGGCGCTGAACTCCGCCCACCACCACGAAGTATTCTTCGCCAGCTGGTGGGCCGGCGCAGTGGCGAACCCCATCAACACCCGATGGTCCGCCGCTGAGATCGCCTACGCGCTGACCGACTCCGGCACCGAGGTACTGTTCGTCGACGACGCGTTCGCACACTTCGGCCCCGAGCTGCGTGAGCGAGCCCCCGGCCTACGCACCCTGATCTACTGCGGCGCCGGGCCGACCCCCGAGGGCATGCTCGCCTACGAGGAACTGGTCGCCGGCGCGGCACCGGTTCCCCACATCCATCGAGGCGGCGACGAGCTGGCGATGTTGCTCTACACCGGCGGCACCACCGGCAAACCCAAGGGCGTGATGGTCACCCACCGCTCCTTCATGACCTCCTTGCTGAGCTACCACCTCGCCGGGTCGTCGGTGAAACGTGGCGGAGCCACGCTGTGCACGGCACCGCTCTTCCACATCGGAGCCCTTCTCAGTTGGTACGGCCAGACCCTGCTCGGCGGCACCCTGGTGTTCTTGCCCACCTTCACGCCGGAGGCCGTACTGGGCGCAATCGACGAACACCGCGTCACCGGGTGTGCGCTCGTTCCCGCCATGATCCAAAGGCTCTGCGAGCACCCCGACTTCGACTCCTACGACGTCAGCAGCCTCGAATTCATCGGGTACGGCGCATCGGGCACCCCGCAAAGCCTGCTCGACCTGGCAATGAAACACTTCCCCTCGATCAACTTCGTCCACGTCTACGGGATGACCGAGACCGGCGTGCTGACCGTCCTCGGCGGCGACGAGCACAGGACCGGAGGCGCCCGACTACGCTCGGTCGGCCGGGCCACGCCCACCGTCGAGATCGCCGTCGTCGACCCGGACGGTCACCGCCTCCCTCCCGGCCAGATCGGCGAGGTCGTGACCAGAGGCGACCACGTCATGGCCGGGTACTGGCGCAAGCCGGAAGCCACCGCGACCGCACTCCGGGACGGCTGGATGCACACCGGCGACGGGGGATACCTCGACGAGGCCGGTTACCTCTACATCGTCGACCGCCTCAAGGACATGATCATCACCGGTGGTGAGAACGTGTACTCCGCGGAGGTGGAGAATGCCCTGGCCGCCCACCCGGCGGTGGCGTCCTGTGCGGTGATCGGCGTCCCCGACCCGGATTGGGGCGAGCGGGTGCACGCCGTGATCGTGCCGCGGCCGGGCCACACGGTCACTGCCGAAGAACTGCGCGCTCACACCAAGACCCTCATCGCGGGCTACAAGGCGCCGCGCACGGTCGACTTCGTCGGCGCCATGCCGGTCTCGGGCACCGGAAAAATCCTCAAACGTGAACTCCGCGCGGCATACACCGACCGCGACACCACCCTTCCAACGACTTCCCGAAACGAGCAGCCGACATGAAACGCACCGTCTACGACACCGACCACGACGAATTCCGCACGATGATCCGCGATTTCATCGCCAAGGAGGTCGTTCCCCACTATCCGGACTGGGAAGCAGTCGGCCACCCGCCCCGCGATCTGTTCAGCAAACTCGGTGACATCGGCGTCACCGGTTTCGGCATCCCCGAGGAATACGGGGGCCCGGGCGAGGTCAGCTTCAAGTATCAGGCGATCCTCTCCGAGGAAAGCGCCCGCGCCGTCATCATGCTCGGCCACTACGGGCTCAGCACCGGGATGGTCCTGCCCTACCTACTCACCCTGGCCACCGAGGAGCAGAAGAAGCGGTGGCTGCCCGGGATCGCATCGGGCGATACGGTCCTGTGCATCGCAATGACCGAACCGGGCACCGGCTCGGATCTGGCAGGCATCCGGACCTCCGCACGGCTGTCCGAGGACGGCACTCACTATGTGCTCAATGGTGCGAAGACCTTCATCTCCGGTGCCCGCAACTCCGAGCTGTGCGTCGTGGTCGCCCGCACCTCACTCCCGACTGAGGACGACCGCCGCACCGGCCTGAGCCTGCTGGTCGTGCCCACCGACAGCACGGGCTTCGAATTCGGCCGCAATCTCGACAAGATCGGCCTCAAGGCGAGCGACACCAATGAATTGTCCTTCACCGACATCGTTGTGCCGGTGGAAAATCTGCTCGGCGAGGAGGGCAAGGCGTTCGCCTACATGGGCCAGAATCTGCCTCGTGAGCGCCTGTTGGTCGGCGTCGACGCCACCGGACGGGCCGCAGCCGCGATCGAACACGCCAAGGAGTACGTCAAGGAACGAGTCGTCTTCGGCCGGCCGGTGGCGGCATTCCAGAACACGAAGTTCGTGCTGGCGGAGTGCGCCACAGAGGTCGAGGCCTCGCAGGCACTGGTGGATCGGGGTATCGAGTTGGAGGCAGTCGGGGAACTGACCCCGGCGGACGCGGCGCGGATCAAGCTGTTCGCGACCGAGACCGCCGGCCGGGTGATCGACAAGTGCCTGCAACTGCACGGCGGTTACGGCTACATGCGCGAATACCCCATCGCCCGGCTGTACACCGATATCCGCGTCAACCGCATTTACGGCGGATCCAGCGAGGTGATGAAGACCATCATCGCCAAAGACCTCAGCCTGTAGACGAGAGCGCTGAACGTCGTGAGCGAACCCAACCGAAGGAACATTCGATGACACTCCGAGATGTCGTCGTCGTCGGCGCATCGGCGGCGGGATTGACCGCCGCCGAAACACTGCGCCGGGACGGCTTCGAGGGGCGGTTGACGGTGATCGGCGACGAGCCGCACGCCCCGTACGACCGACCGCCCCTGTCCAAACAGGTCCTGCGCGGCGAGTGGAAACGTGAGCGCGTCGCTCTGCGCGCCCAGGAGTCGCTCGACGCCCTCGACGTGGATTGGTTGCTGGGTATCAGAGCGGAGCGCCTGGATCTGGGTGCGCGCACCGTCGAATTGGGCGACGGCACACGAGTACCGTTCGACGGACTGGTCGTCGCAACCGGGGTGCGGCCCCGGCGACTTCCGTTCGGACACGACCTCGACGGCGTGCACGTGCTGCGCGGTCTCGACGACGCGTGGGACCTCAGGGAGGCACTGCAGGAGCGCCCGCCCGTCGTGGTCGTCGGCGCCGGCTTCCTGGGCGCCGAGGCCGCGGCGGTTGCCCGAGAATTAGGGTGTGCTGTAACGATTGTCGATCCGCTGGACGCGCCGATGGTGCGCCAACTGGGTGCCGGTATGGCGGCCCGGGTCGCCCGGCTGCACATCGACCGCGGAGTGGACCTGCGGTGCGGCACCGGAGTCGTCGGCTTCACGGAAGAGCACGGCCGGGTTGCCGGCGTGCGTCTCGACGACGGCACGGTGACTCCCGCCCGGGTTGTCGTGGTCGCGATCGGCTCGGTACCTGCGGTCGACTGGCTGCGCGACAGCGGTCTGCCGGTCGGTGACGGGCTGCTGTGCGACGAGTGCTGCGAGGCCGCGCCCGGCATCGTCGGCGCAGGCGACGTCGCCTCGTGGATCCATCCTCGGTTCGGCCGGATTCGCGTCGAACACCGCATGAACGCGACAGAGCAGGGGATGGCGGCTGCCCGGACGCTGCTCGGCCACCGCATCCCGTTCGCACCGATCCCGTACTTCTGGACAGACCAGTACGACAACAGGATCCAGGTCTACGGGCGCATCTCGGGTGACCTCGGGTTCACGGTCGTCGACGGTGATCCGGAGGAAGGGCCGTTCGCCGCCGTGCAGTTCGACGCGGACGGGCGCACCCGCGCCGTGGCCGCCTGGAACATGCCGCGGATCGCGCGCACGTGGCGAGCGCGGCTCGTCGCCGATGCACCGCCTCCGCAGCGCACACCGACGACGGCCGGTGTCGGCCCGGTTCCATCACCCATCACAGACGTTCCAGCAGTGAGGACACAACCATGACCGACACGGTCGTATACCGAGAAGAAAACGGTGTCGCGACGATCGCGATGAACCGCCCCGAGCGCCGCAACTCCTTCACGATCGAGATGGCCGACGGGCTGCTCGCCGCCCTCGAACGGGCGGAGAACGACCGTGGCATCCGGGCGGTCGTCATCACCAGCACCGGCGACCACTTCTCTGTCGGACGCGACAACGCCGACACCGACCCGCCGCCATACCCGGCGGGTGACCACCTGCGGGGCCGTACGTCGCTCATGCGCTACACGCGTCTGGTGACCTGCATGCACGACATGAACACACCGACCATCGCGGAGATCCGCGGTGGCTGCGCCGGCGCCGGGATGTCCTTCGCGCTCAACTGCGACTTCCGGTACGCCTCGACGACGGCCGTGATGAGCACCGCGTTCGTCAAGGTCGCCTTCGGCGGCGACCTCGGCGGTGTGTGGCACCTGACCCGGCTCGTCGGGCCGCTCCGGGCGAAAGAGTTGCTTCTGCTCTCCCCGAGACTGCGCGGCACCGAATTGCTCGACTGGGGACTGGTCAACGACGTGCTACCACCCGAGGAACTCTCGGCGAGGGTGATGGCCACCGCTACCGAGATCGCGTCCCACTCGCCCACAGCCGTCGCGGCGGCGCGGCRCAACCTGCAGGCGGCCACGAGCCTGTCCCTGGGGGACTACCTGCCCCTCGAAGCAGAGCAGTTCGCCACGTGCGCGGCCTCCCCGGACGCCGAGGAGGCGCGTGTCGCCTTCGTGGAAAAGCGCGCGCCCCGATTCGTGATCGCCTGACTCCCGTGCGGAGGCGACGCCCAATTCCGAACGAGAGCTCCCACCATGACTCCCACCGCCCCTAGAAAAGCCACGGCCCACCGCGGGCCACTGTCCGGCATCCGTGTCGTCGAACTCGGAGGCATCGGTCCCGGCCCCTTCGCCGGCATGCTGCTCGGCGACCTCGGTGCCGAGGTAATCCGCATCGACCGACCACAGGACGCGGGGAAGCCCAACCCCCACCCGATCCTGCACCGCAATCGGCGCTCGGTCACGATCGACCTCAAGCACGGGCAGGGCACCGACGTCGTACTAGCGCTGATCGACACCGCGGACGCCGTGATCGAAGGCTTCCGCCCGGGAGTCGCCGAGCGTCTGGGTATCGGACCGTATGCCCTGCTGGCGCGCAACCCGGCGTTGGCCTACGGCCGGATGACGGGCTGGGGTCAGGATGGTCCTTTGGCCGCCGAGCCGGGGCACGACATCAACTTCATCGCCCTCAGCGGGGCCCTGCACGCCATCGGGCCGGCCGACGAGCCGGTCGTGCCGCTCAACCTAATCGGTGACATGGGCGGCGGTGGCATGCTGTTGGCCTTTGGCCTGCTCGCCGGGATCCTCAGCGCGCGCAGCACAGGACGGGGCCAGGTGGTCGACGCCGCGATGACCGACGGCTCGGCCACGCTGCTGGCGATGATCCACGGTTTCCTCAACGCGGGAGGCTGGGAAGACGAACGAGAACGCAACTCGATCGACGGCGGCAGTCCCTGCTACGGGGTCTATCGCTGCGCCGACGACCGGCACGTCGCCCTCGGCATCGGGGACGAGCGGTCGTACGGGGCCCTGCTCCAGGTTCTGCGACTCGAGGACGACCCGGACTTCGCCGACCGACGCGACAGCACCGCGTGGCGAGCCATGCGCAAGACTCTCGGCGAGGTCTTCGGCAGTCGCGATCGCGATGCCTGGGAGCGCGTGTTCGCCGGCAGGGGAGCCTGTGTGACTCCCGTCCTGTCCCTGACCGAAGCCCCTCGGCATCCACACAACCACGCGCGCGGCACATTCAGGACTGGCCCCGACGGGGCAATCGAACCCGCTCCCGCGCCGCGGTTCTCCGGCACCCCGGCCGCCGAGCCGTCCCGCGCGTCGGTCATCGGCTCCGACACCGAAAACGTACTCGCCGAAGTCGGTTACGTTCCCGGCCGCATCGCCGGACTGCGGGCGCAAGGCGTGATTGCGTAGCAATACCGGCGATCAGCCCCACAACGGAGGGCCCCCGGCGGCGCCGGGGGCCCTTAACGCCCGGCGGCCCACGTGGCTGGCTCTGCGCGCGTCCGAGAACGCCATTAGTGAAGTGGTGTTCGAAAGATAATCCTCAATTTAACTGTAAGAACACGATTAAGTTAATTGTTAGTCGGGTATAGCTCTTGCTTCGGTCGGTGTGGCGTGCTTCACTCTTGAGAGGCGAAGCCCCGTGTGAGCGTCACCGCGCCGGGCAGGAATCGTGTGGGTTCGCCTCCCACCCCTCCGATAAACTCTTCATTCGAGGAAGGTCGCTCATGACTGTTGACCAGTCTTCACCGGCAGCAAAGCCGGAAGCCGCGGCGCGCGGCCCGGTGACCAGGCGTCAGGCCTGGACGATCGTCGTGCTGCTGTTCACATTCCTGCTGCTGAACTACGCTGACAAGGCGATCGTCGGCCTCGCCGGTGTCGAGATGATGCGGGATCTCCGCATCGACGCCAGCCAGTTCGGCCTCATGCAGAGCGCATTCTTCTGGCTCTTCGCCGTCGGCGCCATCCTCGGTGGGTACTTCGTCGGCAAGGTACCGGCTCGCTGGTTGCTCGGCGGCGTCGCTCTTCTATGGACCCTCAGTCTGGTCCCGATGATCTGGAGCACCAGCTTCACGGTCCTGATCATCACCCGGATTTTGCTGGGATTTGCCGAAGGGCCCAGCGCTGCCATGGCTTTCAGCGTCACCCACACCTGGTTCGCCCCGGAGAAGCGGGCCCTGCCTACCTCCATCGTCGGCGCCGGCGTCGCAGTTGGCCCGGTCGTCGCCGCGCCGGTAATCACCGCACTGATCACCAGCTTCGACTGGCATGCAGCCTTCGCGGTCGCGGCGGTGGCGGGTGCGCTGTTCGTCGTGGCCTGGCTGCTCCTCGGCCGCGAGGGCCCGGAGGTGGCCGGGCACCAGCAGTCGTCGATCGCCCTGCTGCCCGAGCACGTGCCGTTCCGGCGGCTGCTGTTCTCCGGCACCGTCATCGGGGTCACGGTGCTGTTCTTCGCCACCTTCTGCACAGCGGCAACGAAGATCAGCTGGCTGCCGCTGGCGCTGCGACAGGGCGCCGGCTACGACGCGAAGACTGCCGGCTGGCTGGTCTCGCTGACGTACCTGCTCAGCGCGGTGCTGATGATCGCCTTCGGCGCGGTCTCCCGGGCGATGACCAAGCGGGGCATGAGTGTGCGCGCCGCGCGAGGTCTGCTGCCCTGTGCACTGGTCACGGTGGGCGGCCTCAGCACCTCGGTGTGGATGGTTCCCGAACGCGGTCCGCTGCAGATCGCTCTGCTGGTAGTCGGAGCCGCCCTCGTCGTGGGGGCACAGGGGGTGGCGTGGACGCTGATCTCCGACGTCGTCCCCGCGACACAGCGCGGCACCGTGATCGGCATCATCGTCGCCTGCTACAGCATGGGTGGCGTTCTCGCGCCGCTGATGCTGGGTGGCTTCGTGACGGGCTCGGCGACTCCGCTCGCGGGCTATCAGTCAGGCTTCGCCCTGCTCGGGGGAATCCTGATCGTCGCGGGAGTGATCGGCGCGCTTCTGATCAAGCCGGAACGTGACGTCGCCGCGATGTCCGCGGCGGCTGGCAGGTAGAGCGCGCGCTCAGCTGCGCCCCGTGGTGGATTTCGATCGCATCGGATCCACCACGGGGAACGCTTGTCGACACCTCGGGGACTGAATCCACCGAAAGTCTGAGCATGAAGCTGCTGCTCGAACAAGCAGTGCACATTCCCTTGCGGACCGCCGATATCGGGCTCGCAGGCCATATCAGCAACGTGGCCGGTGTGCGAATCATCGACCTATGCCGACGTCTTATCTGGGGTAATGAGCGTGAATCTGCGTGTTTATGCAGGTAGATCTTTTGCGTACGCGTCTGCAAGAGGAGCGTCAGGGCGTCACCCTGGTGTTTGGAGGGCGCGTTGGGCGCCGAGGCGGCGACGTAGTTCGAGGTTCTCGCCGTGCGCGGCCTCGAGCGCCTGTTGGAGCGCGCCTATCTCGTCACGGTGACGCCGTTTGAGTTCGGTGAGCTGGGCGGTGAGGGTGCGGACGACGCTGCTCGGAGTTCCGTCTCCGGTCGGGGCCGCTGCTGCCGGTGGCGGTGTGTTCTGCTGTTGAGTCCGAAGTTGTTGGACGCGTTGGCGGATCGGGGTGCAGCGGTAGAGGAAGTCCAGGGAGACACCCGCGGTCCGGGCGAGGCCGCGGAAGGTGATCGGCTCGTTGCGGCGGATGATCTCGTGCAGTCCCTGCTCGGCTCGGGCCTGAGCGGCGGCGCTCTTGCGGGCGGCGGCCTGGCGGAGGTTGTCCGGGTTGCCACGCATCAGTGGTTGTCCTCTTTTCCGGTGATGGCCTCGGTGCGGGCCTCGACGCCGGCGCCGCGGATCGCCCCGGCGGTGCCGTCGGCGAGCCGGGTGTGCCCGAGGGTGAGGATGATTCGGCCGAGGGCATCGCGTTCCTGGTGGCGTCCGGCGAGCCAGATGTTGTCCTCGCCCATCTGGTGTCCGGTGCGGGCCTCGAACGTCGCGCGGCGTTCGGTAATGAGTTGTGTGGTTCGGGCGAGTTGGGTTTGCAGCTCGGGCAGGAAGGTGGCGTCGGTGGCGAACTTGTCGCAGGTCAGGCAGGCGTTGCCCTTGCCGCAGACCTGACGGGGCGGCAGCAGGCAGTACCCGTTGGGCAGGATCCGGTCGGTGCGTCGGTCCAGCTCGAGCATGTCGTAGAGGTCGCGGGGATCGACCTCGAGCTCACGCCCGTCGGCGGTGATCTTTCGGAAGCGCAGGAACTCGGCCTCGGCGGTGGACTGCAACGTCTGCGCATACGTCATGCTCATAGTCGGCGTGAGGTGCCCGAGATAGCGCTGCAGCACGTGCAACGGGACGCCGGTGTTCAGCAACCGGGTGGCGACGGTGTGGCGGAATCGGTGGGTGCGGTTGAAATCGACCAGGGCTCCGGTGCTGTCGCGCACGTCCAGCCGGACGGCCAGATCGGTCAGCAGATTCCGCAGGACGGTGCCGGAGTAGGGCCGGTCGCCGTTGCGGTTCATCAGCGTGGCCAGGAACAGGTACTTCGGGGTCCTGCCGGGTGCGCCGTGTTCGGCGAGGAACCGCTGCGCCCACTGTTGCTGCTCGCGGATGATCGCGAYGACCTCGGCGTGCACCGGGATGGTGTCCGGCCCGCCGTCGATCTTCGTCTGCTGGTAGCGGAGCTTGGCGACCAGCCCCAGCTCGTCACCGTCTGCGGCGGGGTCGCCCGGCGAGGCGGGGGCCGTCGGCGACAACGGCAGCAGCGGGTCGCGGTCGACCAGGCAGATCTCGCTGACGCGCCGGCCCAACAACGCCACCAGCATGGTGATC
The DNA here is from genome assembly GCF_056402215.1 of Rhodococcus sp. P4_B6. Taxonomy (NCBI): domain Bacteria; kingdom Bacillati; phylum Actinomycetota; class Actinomycetes; order Mycobacteriales; family Nocardiaceae; genus Rhodococcus; species Rhodococcus sp. P4_B6. The sequence continues at coordinate 31,454 of NZ_JBFUHV010000077.1, forward strand.
CGCATGGCCTGCTCGTCCCCGAACCCGCCGTCGGCGACCGCGGCGCCGAGCAGGTCCAGCCCGGCCATGATCCGCGTCATGGCGTCGTCGTCGATGACCTGACCGTCGAGCCGGGGCCGCGGCTTGCCGGGCAGCTCACCCCGCCGGTAGACGCCGGCGTGCTCGGGTCCGAGTCGCCGCCAGCCCGGTTCGGCCAGCGCCGCGGCGGCCGCGTCCTTGTTGTCGGTCATGAATAGGTAGAACTGCTCCACATCGCTGGCCAGACGCTGCATCGACGCCGGCGACAACCGCTGGCCGGTGCGGCGTCCACGGGTGACCGGCCTGGCGCGGAGATGACCGAGGAACTCCAGCATGAGGGCCCGCATCCCGGCGGCGTCATCGACCAGCCACGGCCCCTCGACCCCGCGGCCGCCCAGGAACGCGTCGAACTCGCCCACCGCCACGATCCGGCGGTGCACCGTCGACCAGCTCAACGATCCCGTCTCCAGCCCGACCTTGCAGTGCCACTGCAGCCCGCGCCGCAGCCAGCGGGCGCCGATCCGGTCGAACCGCACCGAGTACCGGCCCATCGGCTCGTGCTCGCGCAGCGGGATCCGGTTGTCCTCGACCGGGTTCCATCGGTCCCGCTGCCACCACGGGCCGGTATCGGAGGCGGTGACGAGTAGCCGCATCATCCGCGTCAGCAGGCAGCGGATGTTGTTCATCGTGGTGGCCGCCGGCAGCCGTCCGCGGCGGCGGTGCACCGCATGCTGGATCTGCCCGCACCAGTCCCGCACGGGCAGTCCGAGCAGGGAGGCGGGCGCCTGCCCGGCACGATCGGCGATCACCTCACCGAGCCGGCGCACCAGCATGCTCAAGCCCGGTGTCGGGATCTTCCCGCCCAGCTCGATGATCCGGAACACACACCACGCCACCTCCCGGCGCATCGGCTCCGGCAGCTGCGACAGGTCCACCCCGGCCTGCCAGGTCCCGTCGTGGCAGAACGCTCCCGCGTATTCCGGTGGGACACTTGACTCGGCGAAGCACGACAGCCGCATCGGTTCCGGCACCGCCGCCCACAAGTCCTCCAGCGCCTGCGGGTCGCAGCGGACGCGGGCCGCTTCCACCCAGTCGATCGTGGCCTCGTCGCGCCCGGCCGGTCACGAGCCGGACCCGATCCGCTCGTCGCGGTGCGCGCCGACTCGCCAGCCACCGGTGAACGCCTTCCAGTCGGCGGCCGCCCGCATCTCGGCGTCCTCGCTCACGTGCGCGTAGGTGTTGAGCGTGGTCTGCACGTCGACATGTCCCAATCGTCGACTCACCACGTGCACCGGTACCCCCGACAGCAACAGCGCCGTGGCGTGGCTGTGCCGCATCCAGTGCGGCGACCAGGCGTGCGGCACCTGCCCGGACAGCTCGCGGCGCAGCCGGTCCACCAGGTCGTAGACGGACTCCGGTCGCCACGGCGCGAACCGCGGCTCCCGGTCGAGGTTGACGAACACGCAAGTGCCGTCGAAGTCGTCGGTGGCCAGATCGGCGCCGACCTCACACAACCGCCAGAGGTACTCGCCGTAGACGCGGTCCAGTTCGTCGGAGACATACACCCGCCGGTAGCCGCTCTTGGCCCGCACCCCGTGCGGGTGGTCTCGGGCGACGACCTCGACGTACGGGGTGTCACCGCACCCGGTGTGCCAATCGCGATGCTGCAAACCGAGCGCCTCACCCAGCCGAACACCGGTCTCCGCCAACAACATCCAGAGCAGTCGGTTGCGCACCGACCCACGCCACTCCCGCGTGTCGGGATCCCAACTCGCGCATGCCTCACAGATCCGCTCGATCTGCTCGGGCGTCAAGATCGGTGGCGCCCCCCGGCCCGGGCGGCGCACCCGGATCACCGCCTGGCGACGACCCTTGCGCCGCGCGACGTGCTCGAGCAGCGGCTTGTACCGGCCGCCGCCGCGATGGGTGATCCGATGCAGGTCCCGGCCGACGTCCACGCCGTTGAGCACGTGATAGTCGTAGCAGGACAGCACCGCACCCAGCCGCGCGGAGATCGTCGACTCGGCGAATCGGGCACCACGGTGCTCGATCGACACCACCCCCGGCTCGTCCCCGGTGCGCAACCACGTCAGGAACGCCCCGAAGTTCTCCAACGTCACCGCATCCCAGACCAGCCCGAACAGCTCCAGAAACTGCCACCACAACGCCAACGCCCGCGCATAGGACTTCACCGTGTTCGGCGACACCTGCTGGGCCCGAAGATATTCCAGGTACTCCTCCGCCGGGACCACCGGGCGATGATCGGAGCCGAGCACCGTCCAGGTGTGGCCCCCGCCCTCGGGCAGGACCAGCCGCTGCACCCGACAACCCGCCCCGACCGTTCCTGTGATCGTCGTCACACCCCGTAGCGTATCCACCCCGGATAGAACGTCCGCGACAGACACGCCGACCCTCGCACAGAACTCTCACCATTCATCGCGGACGGTGGTCACCTAACCCCAGATAGGACGTCGGCATAGGTCGACGACACCGGGTTCTTGAAGAAGGGCACCCGCTCGGCCGGCGTGCAGCGCCAGTACTCGGGCACCGCTGGGTGGGTGGACAATGTCAGATCGGGGTGTTCCTCGCCTACGCGAGTTCCGCTGGGCACGCGTTGATCGACCGGGAGCTGTACCTGCCCGAATCATGGACCTCTGCGGGTCTGGCTCGTCGAACGCGATATTTCCTACGTGCTGGCCACTCGCGTGGGCGACGACGTCTTTATCCCGGCGGGCACACCGGCCGGGCAGACGAGACGATCGCCGCGGTCCCGCCGAAGAGTGGCGCCGTATCTCTGCCGGCGACGGCGCGCACGGCCCGCGGGAGTATTCCTGGGTGCGGATCCCGATCCGGATCGCTTGGGCACCCGGGCGGGGGCACTGGCTGCTCGCCCGCCGATCCCTGTCGGATCCGACCGAGATCGCGGACTACATCTGCGCCGGACCCCGCCGCACCACGCTCACCGAACTCGCCGCCGCCGGCTCCCGGTGGCGGGTCGAGGAATGCTTCCAGTAGGCCCGCAGCGAGGCCGGCCTGGACCAGTATCAGGTGCGCACCTACCGTGCCTGGTACGCCCACACCACCTTGTCGATGCTCGCCCTCGCTGGCTGGCCGGGACGAAACCGAAGCAGTAGACGGGGAATCGGGATCGACGATCAGGGCATGATCGGCTACACGGTACCTTCAGATCCGGCGACTGCTCGTGCATCTGATCCTGTGGCACGTGCACCCCGACGAGCACGTCTGGTCCTGGTCACACTGGCGGAGACGCCGACAGCACCAGGCCCGCATCTGCCATTACCGAACACGCGGACAYGATCAGAAGCGATATCGTCCGAGACTGACCGCGATGGGTAGGACGCGGACACTTCCCGAATCAACGTACGGTGCATAGGATTAACGATCGGCAGGAAGTATTTCGGGATTGGGTGATATCGCAGAGCACCGCGATGTGTAGGGGTGTCATGACGGATGCGCGGGTGCTGAAGGCGCACAATCGGTGAATGGCTTTTCGGTTCGTACAGGAGACGGTCCGTTTTCTCGCGGTCTCCGATCCCGGCAGGCTGCGGCTCCGTGCCGCAACCGCCACGACGATCACCGTCGTGCTCGCGATGGTGGTGCTGCTACCGGGTTCCAACGTGATCGGCCAGCCACTCACCGTCGCGCTGCTCGGGACGGTCGTCGCGATGCAGTCCTCGGCGGCGGTCAAGGACAGGGATCAGCACAGCAGGGTGATCACGACACTGCTGCTCGTGTTTCCTGCAATCGCAGCGGTGTCGATGTCCGCGGTGCTGTCACAGTTCGGGAAGGTCGCCGATGTGGGCTTCATCGCGGTGCTCTTCGCGGCCGTCTGGGTGCGGCGCTACGGCCCCCGAGGGACGGCGCTCGGAATGGTTGCGTTCATCTGCTACTTCTTCGCGCTCTTCCTTCGGGCCGAGCCTGGGCAGATTCCCATCCTCGCCGTGTCCGTCGTCGCCGGCGTCGGTATCTCGCTCCTCGTCCGTACAGTGATCCTGCCGGATCGGCCCGGGCTCGAACTCAAACGGTTGGTTCGGGCGCTGCGGGCCGCGTCGATCGACGTGCTGGAGGTGGCGTCGAACAGGGGTGATCGGAATCTCGATCTACTCCGCAAGAAACTCGACCGGCTCGGAAGCACCGCGCTGATGATCGACGACTGGCTCGACCGCAACGATGCAGCCCAGCTCCTGAGTGTCACAAACGATGATCTGTCCGTTCGCATCTTCGACGCGCAAATCGCTACCGAACAACTCGTCAGCGCGCTGTGGGCGCTCGACCCGAACAAGTCGTGGCCGAACTCGCTGGGGCAGGCGACCACGGCACTGGGATCGTGCCTGCAGAACAATCCGTCGGACAACCAACTCCGCGCTGCCCGACGCCTCGCCACCGCGGCCGCAAACAAGTCCGATCCATCGACTCCGGAGGGTATCGCGACCGCCGTCGCGATGCGAGCAGTGCAGGCACACATCGCGATCCATCACATCACCAACAATGCCCTGCGAACAGAATCCGAGCCGAGGAAGAAACCGGACGAGGCCGAAGAGGCGGACACCGGATGGAATCCGAGCACCAAAGCCGCGATCCAGGTAGCCGTCGCGACCAGCGCTGCAACGATTCTCGGTGAGCTGATCTCGCCCGACCGCTGGTACTGGGCGGTCCTGACGGCCTTCCTCGTTTTCACCGGAGCGTCTACCCGCGGTGAGATTCTCTCGCGCGCAGGCCACCGCGTCGTCGGCACCATCGCGGGAGTTCTTGCAGGAGTATTGCTGTCCGCGTTGGTCGGAAACAACCAGCCATTGCAGCTGCTCCTGCTCGTTGTCTGCGTATTCTTCGCGTTCTACCTCGTCACGGTTGCCTACGCATTGCTCTCCTTCTTCGTTACCGTCATGCTTGCGATGCTGTACGGACTGCTCGGCACATTCAGCATCGAGGTACTAGAACTGCGCATCTACGAAACGGCGGCCGGGGGAATCGTCGGAATAGCGGCGGCGTGCTTCATCTTCTCCACCGGAACGAGATCGACGCTGATCTCGAAGATCGACGACTACCTCGATCAGATGACTGCCATCATCGACACCGGTATCGGAGCCGTCGTCCAACCAGGCCACGAGACTGACCTCGTCGCCGACATCCGGAAGCTGGACAACGCGCTGAAGGACCTTGTCACGGCGGGCAAACCCTTGGAAATGGGACCGACGACGCGGACCCGTCGGGGAGCAAAACGGCTGTTGCGGATCATGACGGCCAGCAATCGGTCGTCTCATGCACTCGCCCGAGCAGGGGTCAGCGCCTCTCGCGGCGAACCGGACAGCGGACCGTCGCAGGCGACCGCGAAGGCATTGCGCCAAGCAGCCGACGTCACCAAGGCAACCATCGCCGACGTCAAACGCGCACTCGCCGGCGAGCACGTAGAGCCTCCAGAGAAACTCACCGAAACCTCGGCACCCGACGTCATGCTGCGGTCGACTACCACACCCGGGCCGGTTCGCAGTGCCGTCCGCTCGCTCAGCACCCTCAACCGCACGATGGGGGAGGCATTGACGCGTGTCTGATGGCGTCGTACACACTCCCGGGCGCTCAGCTCAGTTGTCGGATGCGGGGAGGGTGTCGGCGCATGTTCGAAGAGGGCGGGCCATCCGCGGCGTAGCCAGGTGAGAGGGCCGCGGTCGAGGTGGCTGCCTTTGATGAGGTGGGAGAGTTGCTGCTGATGATCGGGGACACCCAGTTCATGGAGTTTGGCGTAGACGGGGTTCACGGTCAGCCGATGTCGGGTGACATGTGCCCACGCCGAACTTGTGGTCCAGTTCCAGATCGGCCCGTAGGCGATCGCCCCGTCGGCGCGAACGATGATTCCGTCATCGCGGCCGCCGCGAGTGTAGGGGCAGGCGGATTCGTCGGCCCGCTCACCTATTGTTCGTCGAGCCCGAGCAGATTGTGAGCGCGTCGGGCGGGCTCGGTGGTCAACACCTTGTGCAAATCGACGGGCGTGCCGACAGGGGCGGAGTGATCCCAGTGGACGGAGTTGGCGAGGACCTGCAGTAGAGGTGGATCGGTGGGATACCTCGCCTGCGTCGGGGGCCGTATGCCGGCCGCGCGATGACGAAATGCGAAGCTCCGACTGAGGTGGTTTCAGAGGCTGGCAGTCAGATCGATGATGAGCTTGCCCGGTTGGCCGTTGGGGAACGAGTCCACGAAGGCGGCCGGCAGCTCCTCGAATCCGGGCAATACCGATTGCACGGCCTCCAACTGTCCGGAACTGATGAGTTCGCCAAGCGTGGCTTCAACCTCTGCTGCGCGGTCCATGTAGTCGAGCACGACGAATCCTTGGGTGAGGACACGCTTGGTGAGAAGCTGTCCGAAGTTGTTTGGGCCGGAGGGGCGTTCGGTCAAGTTGTAGCCGTCGATCAGGCCACACAAGGCGATGTGTGCGTGGTTGTTCAGCCGGGTGATCGATGCCTCGAACATCGGGCCCCCCGAGTTTTCGAAGAGGCGGTCGATGCCGTCCGGTGTTGCCGCCTCGAGCTGGTCCTTCCAATCAGGGGCCTTGCGGTCGACGACGGCGTCGGCGCCCAGTCGGGCCACCATCGAGCACTTCTCGGCGCCTCCTGCGATGCCGACAACCTGTGCGCCCGCCTGCTTCGCGAGTTGGACGGCCACGCTTCCGACTGCGCCAGAGGCGCCGGAGATCAAGACGGTGTGCCCTGGTTCCGGCCGCAAGATGTCGCACACTCCGGCCCACGCGGTCAGGCCCGTCATCCCGAGGACGCCAAGGTAGTGCTCCAAGGGGACGTCCTCGCGTGATGCGATTCGGTCCCAGTCAGAGCCGGGCGAGCTGACGATCTGGTGCCGTTGCCAGCCGACGAAGCCACGAACGATGTCGCCCGCGGTGAAATTGCTGTTGCGTGAGGCGGTCACGCGGGCCAGTCCGAAAGCGCGAACTGGCTCTCCGATTGCGACTGGCGGAAGATAACTCGGTCGGTCGTCGAGCCAGCCCCTGATGGCCGGATCGATCGAGATGAAGAGGGTCTCGAGTGCGACGTCGCCAGCCTTGAGTTCGGACAGGACGACGTCCTCCACTCGGAAGTCCTCCAAGCTCACGTGCCCGTGGGGGCGCTGCGCCAGGACGATCTGTTGTGATGAATTCACGGTGTGCTACTCCTTCGTCACCAACGACGGTAGAAGTCATGACGAGGCGAAACTTGGCCCTATGCGCACGGGATTCGACGAGCGCGCACAGCGCGCATCTCAATGCCGAATACGGTGCGCCTGATAAAAGCTGATGCGCGCAAACAGCCAAGACGTGATGTCCATCACTTCATAGGGTCGGTGGAAATGGGCTTCGTGCCGAGGAGTCCTCCTGGTAGATCCGGAGTCAACGCAATGAATGACACACGCGCCGACCGCCCTCTCGAGATTGCGGTCACGATCGATGACTTCATCCTGTGGGACGGCGTTCCCATGCCGGACGACACGACTCCCACCGACATCACGCGGTCTGTGGCGAAAACGCTGAACGACTACGGACTCAAGGGCACCTACGGCTTCTCTCACAC